>NZ_JBEXEQ010000003.1:245306-349320 GCF_040703155.1 Streptomyces sp. NPDC005435 | reverse complement strand
TGGTTCATCGTTCGACTTGCATGTGTTAAGCACGCCGCCAGCGTTCGTCCTGAGCCAGGATCAAACTCTCCGTGAATGTTTACCGGTAATCCGGTGCACACATCACGAGAGCGGAACAGTCGAGCGGAATAGGCTCGACCGTTCACAGCGTCCTCGCTGTGTTTTTTCAAAGGAACCTCGTCCCAGCAGAGCTGGAGACGGGGTATCAACTAAATCTGGCGTTGATTTTTGGCACGCTGTTGAGTTCTCAAGGAACGGTCGCTTCCTTTGTACTCACCCTCTCGGGCTTTCCTCCGGGCTTCCCTTCGGTGTTTCCGACTCTATCAGACCGTTTTCCGATCCGATTTCCTCGGTGCTTTCCAGGTTCCCGCTTCCGCGTTTCCCTTTCCGGCGGTCCAAACTCTACCAGGGTTTTTCCGGCCCTCTGAACCATCTGATTTCGCAGGCATGCGAAAGATGATCCAGGGATAGGATCTGACGAGTTTGGGTGCTGCCACCAGAGGCACGCTTTCGCGCCGCCTCCTCTTGGGCAGGACGACGACTGTACACAAGTCCCGGCGGCAGCGCAAACCCCTGCTGTTGGTGGTCTAGACCACTACCTGATAGCTTCTCCGCAGAACTGCGACTACAACTGGCATACGCTGCTGCTCAGTGCGCTGTCCGGGACAGGCGGTGACGGCGCGTATGCACCCCCACTCCTTGGGAGGCCACCCATGACCACCGTGACGTCCCCGCTCGCCGGACGCGCCATCGGACTGGCCGAAGTGCCCGATCCGGTCTTCGCCGGGGCCATGGTCGGCCCGGGCACCGCCATCGACCCCGTGCGCGAGCCCTCCGAGGCCGTCTCCCCCGTGGACGGCGTCATCGTCTCCCTGCATCCGCACGCGTTCGTCGTCGTCGACGACGAGGGGCACGGTGTGCTCGTCCACCTCGGGATCGACACCGTCCAGCTGAACGGCGAGGGCTTCGAGGTCCTCGTGAACAAGGGGGACAGGGTGAAGGGCGGACAGAGCATCGTCCGCTGGGACCCCGCCGCCGTCGAGGCCGCCGGCAAGTCCCCGGTGTGCCCGGTCGTCGCGCTGGAGGCGACGGCCGAGTCCCTTTCCGAGGTGATCGAGGGCGGCCAGGTGCGGCGGGGCGACACCCTCTTCTCCTGGTCCTGACCACAGCCGCCGTCTGACGGCGTACACGAATACCAACTCGGCGGCGGGGGCCGCCGCACTAGCGGAGACGGTGAGATGGAGACAACGCTGCGGGGCGTCGGGGTCAGCCACGGTGTGGCGATCGGCGAAGTCAGGCACATGGGTACGGCGGTGCTCGAGCCGCCGGCCAAGCAGATCGCGGCCGAGGAGGCGGAGCGCGAGCAGGCTCGCGCACGCCAGGCCGTGGACGCGGTGGCGGCCGACCTGGTGGCGCGCGGCAACCTGGCGGGGGGCGAGGCCCAGGCCGTGCTCGAGGCACAGTCCCTCATGGCGCAGGACCCCGAGCTGATGGCGGACGTGGACCGGCGGATCACCGGCGGCAGCACCGCCGAGCGCGCGGTGTACGACGCGTTCGCCGCGTACCGCGAGCTGCTGGCCGCCGCCGGTGAGTATCTGGCTGGCCGGGTGGCCGACCTCGACGACGTGCGCAACCGGATCGTGGCGCGGCTGCTCGGCGTGCCGATGCCGGGTGTGCCGGACAGCGACGAGCCGTATGTGCTCGTGGCCCGGGATCTGGCTCCGGCGGACACGGCGCTGCTCGACCCGGCGCTGGTGCTGGGCTTCGTGACCGAGGAGGGCGGGCCGACCAGCCACAGCGCGATCCTGGCGCGGGCGCTCGGTGTGCCGGCCGTGGTGGCGCTGCCGGGCGCGGGCGAACTGGCCGAGGGCGCGCTGGTCGCGGTGGACGGCAGCACGGGTGACGTGTTCGTGAACCCGGGCGAGGAGACGAAGACGCGGCTGGAGGCCGCGGCGGCCGCGCGCGTGGCCGCCCTGTCCTCCGTCAGTGGCCCGGGTGCCACGGCCGACGGGCACATGGTGCCGCTGCTCGCCAACGTGGGTGGTCCGGCGGACGTGCCCGCGGCGGTGGAGGCCGGGGCCGAGGGTGTGGGGCTGTTCCGCACCGAGTTCCTGTTCCTGGACGACAGCAAGAACGCGCCGTCCGAGAAGAAGCAGGTCGAGGCGTACCGGCAGGTTCTTGAGGCGTTCCCCGAGGGCCGTGTCGTCGTGCGGGTGCTGGACGCGGGTGCGGACAAGCCGTTGGACTTCCTCACCCCCGCCGACGAGCCGAACCCGGCTCTCGGCGTGCGGGGTCTGCGGACGCTGCTCGACCACCCCGAGATCCTGCGCACGCAGCTGACCGCGCTGGCGAAGGCCGCCGAGGGGCTGCCGGTGCGGCTTGAGGTCATGGCGCCGATGGTGGCGGACCGTGCGGATGCCAAGGCGTTCGCGGACGCCTGCCGTGAGGCGGGGCTGAACGCGAAGTACGGCGCGATGGTGGAGATCCCGTCGGCCGCGCTGCGGGCGCGCTCGATCCTCGCGGAGGTGGAGTTCCTGTCGCTGGGCACGAACGACCTCGCGCAGTACACGTTCGCCGCCGACCGGCAGGTGGGCGCGGTGTCGCGGCTCCAGGACCCGTGGCAGCCCGCGCTGCTCGACCTGGTCGCGCTGTCGGCGGAGGCGGCGAAGGCCGAGGGCAAGAGCTGTGGTGTGTGCGGTGAGGCCGCGGCGGATCCGCTGCTGGCGTGTGTGCTGACGGGTCTGGGGGTCACCTCTCTCTCGATGGGTGCGGCGTCCATTCCTTATGTGCGGGCGACGCTGGCGCAGTACACGCTGGAGCAGTGCGAGCGTGCGGCTGCCGCTGCGCGTGCGACGGACAGTGCCGAGGAGGCGCGGGCCGCGGCGCAGGCCGTGCTGTCCGGCGAGTAGGACGTACCGGTCTTCCGGCGCAGGGGCGCCCCGCCTTCGGGTGGGGCGCCCCTCGGCGTTTCCCGGACATGTTCCTCAGTGCCGGTGGTCGGGGCCCTCCTCTCCGAGGTCGGGGGCCGCGCAGTAGTCGACGCCGGATTCGGGGGCGACGAGGTCGCCGGATTCGGCGTCGGTGCAGTAGGCGTCGAAGACCTCGGCGGCGGTGAGGGGTTCGAGTGCGCCGGCGCGGATGCGCCAGCCGTGGACGCGGTCGGGGTGGCCGGGCGTGGTGGTGCGCAGGACGAGGCCGCCGGGGCTGTGGGTGGCGAGGCCGAGGGCGAGGACGCTGGTGAACTCGATGGCCTCGGCCTGGTCGGGTTCGGCGGGTCCGGTGTCCTGCCAGTCGGCGTGGAGCACGGCGACGAGGGTTTCGGGTGGTCCGGAGACGCTGCAGACGAGGTGCAGGTCGCCGGGTGGCGCTGCTTCGAGGACGCGGGCGAGGAGGGCGGCGGCGCGGATGAAGGCGGCGCGGCCGATGTCCTCTCCGCAGGTGGGGCAGGGTCCGAGGCGGGTGAGCAGGGTGGTGGCGTACTCCCAGGTGGCCTGGCGGACCGCCGCGTCGACGAGGGTGGGAAGGAGGGTGGTGAGGGGCTGGCCCTCGTAGGCCAGGGTGGGGCCGAGGGCCGCGAGTTCGGCGGTGAAGCGGCCCCGGCTTGCCGGGGCTCCGGGATCGAGGCCGTTGGCGGTGCAGTACTCGGTGTACTCCTCGGGGTCGAAGAGGGCGAGTGTGGTGTGGCTGCCTTGTGCGGTGCGGGACTTGAGGACGGCTTCCAGGTTCTTGAGGTAGGCCGGGTGATCGTCGAAGGGGAAGCTCTCGTAGCGCCGCATGGTGTGGAAGTCGTGGGCGTCGGTGAGCAGGCCGACGGTGCCGGCGATCTCGCGGTGCAGGGCGCGGCGCTGGGTCCGCTGGTCGGTGTGTGTCATGTGGTGCCCCCGTGATGTTCGGTCGATCAATGCTCACTCACCGTAGCCGGGGGCACTGACAATGGGGTCGGGTGGAGCCGGTCGCGGACCAGGCGGTGCTGGATTCCGCAGGTCAGGGCGATGGTGGTGCCGAGCGCGGTCCAGCCGAGGGGGCCGAGGGTGAGGGCGGCGGTGATGGCGAGGGGGCCGAGGGAGCGCTGTGCGGCCTGGGCGAGGCCGTGGACGCCGAGGTAGGTGCCCTGGGCGTCGTCGGGGGCGAGGGCGACGGAGAGTTCCCAGGAGATGGTGGCGTGCAGCATCTCGGCGAGGGTGAAGAGGGCGGCCGAGGCGGTGAGCAGGCACGTCGCGCGGAGGGGGTCGCCGGTGGCGGAGAGGGTCATGGTGAGGCCGCCCAGGGCGAAAAGGACGGAGAGCGGTGCGAGGAGCCGGCGGGATGCCTCGGTGGTGGCGCCGAAACGGGAGAGCGGTACTTGGAAGGCGACGACCAGCACGTTGTTGAGCACGAGCAGCAGGGGTGCGAGGCCGTGCGGGATGCCTGGGGTGTGGGCGATCCAGAGGGGCAGGCCGATCTTGAAGTAGGTGTCGTCCAGGAAGAGGACGGTTTCGGTGCCGACGTAGGCGAGGTAGGTGCGGTCGCGCCAGGGGGTGCGGGGGCGGATGCGTGGCGTGTCCTTCGCGGTGGCGGCGACGCGGCCGGCCGAGGGGGGTTCGGCGCAGGTGAGGGTGAGCAGGGCGACGGTGATGAAGGAGAGCGCGTCGCCGGTGAGGAGCCAGCGGTAGGCGGTGGTGGTGCCGAGGGTGAGGGCGGCGGCCGCGGCGAGGCCGCCGAGTGCCCAGCCGGCGTTGGAGGCGGTGCGGTTGACGGCCTGGTAGCGGACGCGGTCGGGTCCTGCGACGCGGGTGGCGTAGAGCTTGGTGAGGATGCCGGCGGCGCGGTCGCCGAGGGCGGCGAGGGCGGAGTAGGCGACGAGCAGGGCGTAGTGGTCGGTGGTGAGGAGGGCGAACGAGGCGACGGCGCGCAGGAGTTGGAGGGCGACCAGGAGGTGGGTGAGCGGGAGGCGGTCGGCGAGGCGGCCGCCGAGGGGTGCGCCCGCGATGCCGGCGGCGCCCGCGATCGCGGCGAGGGTGCCGATCTGGGCGGCGGAGAGGTGGGAGACGTAGGTGAAGTACAGGACGGAGACGGAGGCCCACAGGCCGCTGCCGATGCGGTCCAGGAAGGTGACGAGGAGCATCCGGCGCCCGTCGCGGCCTCCTGGTATGCGCGGTCGGTGGTCGGCTGGTCCGGGCTTCGCTGCCACGGTTCCCCCTTGCCTCGATGTATGTACTGATACATAATCAACAACGTGGCAACACAATATGAGATCAGTGGTACGACCGCCAAGGGGATTACGCGCTCCGTCGAACAGGGCGTGGCCGAGGGCGTGTTGGCGCCGGGGGCGGCGCTGCCTCCGGTGCGGCGGCTCGCGGAGGAGTTGGGGGTGAGTCCGGGCACGGTGGCCACCGCGTACAAGGAGCTGCGGCGGCGCGGGATCGTGGTCACGCTCGGCCGGGGCGGCACGGTCGTGGCCGAGGCTCCCTCGGTGGCGTCACGGCGGCCGCCCAAGGTCCCGGACGGGCTGCGGGACTTGGCCGGCGGGCATCCCGATCCGGCGCTGCTGCCCGCGCTGGTGCCGCCCTCGCGCCTCTCCCCCGGTGTCCGCTCGCACCGTTCCGCGCCCCGGCTCGCACGGCTGGAGGACGCGGTGCGCGGGTGGCTGGGGGCGGACGGGGTGCCGGTGGAGCAGGTGACGTTCGCGCACGGGGCGCTGGACTTCATCGGCCGGGTGCTCTCCGTCGAGCTGCGGCCGGGGGACGCGGTGGCGATGGAGGACCCCGGCTATCACCATCTGCTGGACCTGGTCGCGGCGTTGGGGCTGCGGTCGGTGCCGGTCGCGGTGGACGGCGAGGGGATGCGGCCCGAGGAGCTGCGGGACGCGCTGCGGGCCGGGGTGCGGGCGGTGGTGCTGAGTCCGCGGGCGCAGAATCCGTACGGCGGGGCCTTCACCGCTGCGCGCCGGGACGCGCTGGCCGAGGTGCTGCGGGAGGCGCCGGACGTGCTGGTGGTGGAGAACGATCACGCCTCCGACGTGTCCGGCGCGCCGTTGCACACGCCGGCCGGGGCGGGGCTCGCCCGCTGGGCTCATGTGCGGACCGTCAGCAAGTTCCTCGGCACCGACCTGCGGTGGGCGGCCGCCGCGTGCGATCCGGTGACGCTGGCCCGGCACGACGGGCGGCTGCTGCTGACCTCGGGGTGGGTCAGTCATCTGCTCCAGGAGACCGTGTACGGCCTGCTGACGGACGAGGGCACGCGGGAACTGGTGGCACGCGCGCGTACCGCGTACGTCGAGCGCCGGACCGCTCTCGCGGGGGCGCTGGCCGAGCGGGGCATCCCGGCGCACGGGGTGAGCGGGATGAACCTCTGGGTGCCGGTGCGCGACGAGTCGGCCGTGGTGAACGGGCTGCGTTCGCGCGGCTGGTGGGTCGCGGCCGGGGCGCGGTTCCGGCTGGCTTCGGCGCCGGGGGTGCGGATCACCACGGCGGACCTCGAACCGCCGGAGGCGGCCCGGCTGGCCTCGGACTTCGCGGCCGTACTGGGCGAGTCCGAGGCCACCTACGGGGGTTGACCGGGGTCAGCCGCGTTTGCGGGCCAGTTCTTCATAGAAGTGGAGCAGGGTCAGATTGTCGATGGAGCCGGGGTTGACCGCCTTGTCCAGCGGGGTGCCCTGGAGGAGGCGTTTGACCGGCACCTCGATGCGCTTGCCGGTGAGGGTGTGCGGGACGCCGGGCACCTCGATGATCTCGTCCGGGACGTGCCGGGGCGAGAGCTGTTCGCGGATGGCCTTCTTGACGCGGTCACGCAGGGCGTCGTCCAGGACGGTGTCGGGGGCGAGGTGGACGAAGAGGGGCATCCAGTAGCCGCCGTCGGGCTGTTCGATGCCGATGACCAGGGATTCCTTGATCTCGGGGAGCCGCTCGACGACCTCGTAGATGTCGGCGGAGCCCATGCGGACGCCCTGCCGGTTGAGGGTGGAATCCGAGCGGCCGTGGATGATCACCGAGCCGCGTGAGGTGACGGTGATCCAGTCGCCGTGCCGCCAGACGCCGGGGTAGGTCTCGAAGTAGCTCTCGCGGTAGCGGCTGCCGTCGGGGTCGTTCCAGAAGCGGATCGGCATGGAGGGCATCGGGTTGGTGACGACCAGCTCGCCCACCTCGTCCACCAGGGGCTTGCCGCTCGGGTCCCAGGACTGGAGGTCGGTGCCGAGGCCGGGGGCCTGGAGCTCGCCGGTGTAGACCGGCAGGGTGGGGACGGCTCCGGCGAAGCAGGAGCAGACGTCGGTGCCGCCGCTGACGGAGGCGATCCACAGGTCCTCGCGGACCTCGTCGTGCAGCCAGCGGAAGCCGTCCGGGGGCAGGGGCGAGCCGGTGGTGGCGACGCACTGGACCATGGAGAGGTCGAAGTCGCGCGCGGGGTGCACGCCGGCCTTGCGGCACGCCATGACGTACGCCGCCGAGGTGCCGTAGAGCGTGGTGCCGGTGCGTTCGGCGACGCGCCACTGGGCGCCGGTGTCGGGGAAGCCCGGGCTGCCGTCGTACAGGACGATCGTCGTACCCGTGAGCAGGCCGGAGACGAGGAAGTTCCACATCATCCAGCCGGTGGAGGTGTACCAGAAGAAACGGTCCTCTGGGCCGAGGTCGCAGTGCAGGCCGAGCTGCTTGAGGTGCTCGACCAGGATGCCGCCCTGGGACTGGACGATGGCCTTGGGCAGGCCGGTGGTGCCGGAGGAGTAGAGCACCCACAGGGGGTGGCCGAAGGGGACCTGTTCGAAGACGGGCTCGGTGTCGCCGGCGGTCAGCTCCGACCAGTCGAGGGCGCCCTCGGGGGGCTCGGTGCCGAGGAGCGGGATGTGGACGACCGCGCGCAGGGTGGGCAGTTCGCGGCGCAGTTCGGCGACGGTGTCGCGGCGGTCGTGCTCCTTGCCGCCGTAGCGGTAGCCGTCGACGGTGAACAGGACGACGGGTTCGACCTGCTGGAAGCGGTCCAGGACGCTGCGGGCGCCGAAGTCGGGGGCGCAGGAGGTCCACACGGCACCCACGGCGGCGGTGGCGAGCAGGGCGACGACAGCCTCGGGGATGTTGGGCAGATAGCCGCTGACGCGGTCGCCGGGTCCTACGCCGAGCTCGCGCAGGCGGGCGGCCAGCGAGCCGACCTGGCGGCGCAGTTCGGACCAGGTGACGGGGCGCGGTTCATGGGTCTCGTCCACGCAGAGGAGGGCCGCGTCGTCCGGGCGGTCGGCGGCGGCGCGCAGGGCGTGTTCGGCGTAGTTGAGGGTGGCGCCGGGGAACCACTGGGCGCCGGGCAGGGAGCGGTCGCCGAGTACGCGCGCGTAGGGCGTGCCGAAACGGACGTCGAACCATTCGGTGACCGCCCGCCAGAAGGCCTCCGGTTCGGTGACGGACCACTGGTGCAGCGCGAAGTAGCCGCCGTCGGCGGGAGCGCCGTGGTGGTCGGCGGCCCAGGCCTGGAACCGGGTGATGCGGGCCCGGTCGATCCGTTCGGGACCGGGCTGCCAGAGCGGCTGGGGGTTCGCGGTGGACATGGGGCGGCTCCCGGGCTGTACGCGTCGTTGCGTCTCCTGCGTCCGCGCCGAGGTGTGTGCGGGACGGCTGACAGGGACGATGCCATGTGATCGACTTCAGCACCAGGGCACTCCCCACACAGTCCGGGCCGCGTCTATGTGGTCCGGGCCTGGGTGAACGGCAGTTGAACGGCCCGCGTGGGTGGGGCGCTCGGTGACAGGGTGAGCAGCATGGACGGTCGTGACCTGGTGCGTTCGATGAATGAGGTCGGTTCGGGGCGGGCAGCCCGGGCGGTGCGGACGTGGCGGGCCGCGTGGCGCAGACGGCGTGCCGACGCCGTGGGGCTGCCGCCGCGCGGGGCGGAGCGGGCGCGGGTGCCGGGGCAGGTGCGGGAGGCGGTGCCGGAGCCGGGCGGCGGGGTGCTGCGGTTCGAGCGCTCGGAGCTGCGGATCGTGGTGACGGCGGGCGGGGCGGTGTTCTGGGGCTGGGACGGGGCGGGGCCCGAGCCGTCGTACGCCCTGGCCGGGGGCTGTCCCGAGGCCGATCCGCGGGTGGTGCTAGAGCCGGACAAGGACGGCGGCTGGCGGGTGGTGGCCGAGCGGGCGACGGTGACGGTCTCGCGGCACGGGGCGGTGGAGGTGTGCACGCCGGGCGGGGTGGTGCTGCGGCGGGAGCTGCCGCCGCGCTGGTGGGAGCCGGTCGGCGGGGGCGTGGCGCGGTGGACGCTGCGGTCGGAGGTGACGGCGGACGCGCGGTTCTTCGGGCTCGGCGGGCGGGCGTCGGGGCCCCGGCTGCGGGACGGCGCGTACCGGTTGTGGAACGCCGGGCCCGGGCAGGCCGGTGAGCCGCGTACGGCCATGCCGGTGCAGCTGGTGGTGGCGGACGCGGGGGCGCATCTGGTGTTCCACGACACGACGTGGGACGGCACGGTGATCCTGCGGGAGGGCGAGGAGGGCGCCGGGTCGGGGCACGACCGGGCGGGGCGCTGCGAGGTGCGGATGGACGGGGGGCCGCTGCGCTGCTGGGTCGTGGTGGGCACTCCCGCGCGCGTGCTGGGTACGTGGGCGGCGCTGACGGGGGCGGCCGCGCTGCCGCCGGTGTGGGCGCTGGGGCACCACCATGTGCCGGGCCGGCTGTCCGGCGAGGAGGAGCTGCGGCGGCTCGTCGCGGGGTACCGGGAGCGGGAACTGCCGCTGGACGCGGTGCATCTGGGGGCCGGGCGGCGCGGTGAGGCGTTCGCCCCGGACGAGGAGCGGTTCCCGAAGCTCGCCATGGTGGCGGAGGAGCTGGGCCGGGACGGGATACGGCTCGTGCCGGAGGCCGCTCCCGCGGTGCGGGCGGTGCCCGGTGGGGCGGTGTTCGAGGCCGGTCTCGTGACGGACGCGTTCGTACGGGACGGCTCGGGCCGGCCGGTGCGGGCCGAGGCGTGGTGCGGGGAGTCGTACTTCCCGGACTTCACGCACGCGCGCGTACGCGCGTGGTGGGGCGCTCTGTACCGGGAGGGGCGGGAGCAGGGGCTTACGGGTGTCTGGCACACCATGGACGCGCCGACGGTGCTGAGCGCCTTCGGTGAGCCGACGTTGCCGCGTTCGGCTCGGCACGCGCTGGAGGGGCGCGGCGGTGATCACCGGGAGGCGCACAACGTGTACGGCCTCTCCATGGCGCGCGCCGCGTACGAGGGGCTGCGTGAACTGGCGCCCGGGGAGCGGCCCTTCGTGGTGTCCGGGGCCGGCTGGGCGGGCGTGCAGCGCTATGGCGGTGTGGCGGCGGGGAGCGCGGTCGCGGACTGGGCGGGGCTGCGGGCGTCGTTGTCGGAGGTGCTGGGGCTCGGGCTGTGCGGGGTGCCGTTCGCGGGGGTGGACGTCGACGGGGGTGTGCCGGCGGAGCTGTATCTGCGGTCGCTGCAGCTGGGCGCGTATCTGCCGCTGTTCCGTACGCGCGCGGACGGGCGCGGCGGGGCCGGGGAGCCCTGGGAGTTCGGTCCCGTGACGCTGGAGCACGCGCGCGGGGCGCTCGCGGAGCGGCGGCGGCTGTCGCCGTACCTCGTGACGCTGGCGCTGCTGGCGCGGCGGACCGGGGCGCCGTTCGCGCGGCCGGTGTGGTGGGGGTCGCCGGAGGACCGGGCGCTGCGGGACTGCGAGGACGCGTTCCTGCTCGGGGACGCGCTCCTGGTGGCGCCGGTGCTGGCTCCGGGGGCGGACCGGCGGGCGGTGCGGCTGCCGCGCGGGCGCTGGTACGACACGGCGACGGAGCGGGTGTACGAGGGCCCGGCGCAAGTGCTGGTGGACGCGCCGCCGTCGCGGATACCCGTGCTCGCGCGCGCGGGTGCGGTGGTGCCGGTGCGGGGCGCGGACGGGGGGACGGAGCTGGAGGTGTGGGCGCCGGCCCAGGGGCGGACGGGCGGCGGGCTCGTGGTGCGGGACGCGGGTGACGGGTGGGCGGAGCCCGTCGTCGAGCGGTACGCGGTGCGCCGTCGGGGTGCGGAGGTGGTCGTCACCCTGGAGGGGGAGGACGGCTCGGCGGAGCCGCCCTGCCCGGTGCGGATACGGGGGCTGGGGTGAGCCCGTGCGGGTCGGACGCGGCCCCACGGCCGGGACAAGGGCACCGCGCGGGTCAGATGTAGCGGCCCTCGAACCAGGCCCGTGCGGCGAGGGTGTGCAGCGGGAAGGCGAGTTCGTCGGGGGTGCGCAGCAGGTGCCAGCCCTCGGTCTCGTCGGTCGCGGCGGAGGCGGGGAGTCCTTCGGCGGGGCGTTCCGGCAGGAGGCCGAAGAGGAGCAGGTGGCCGTCGGGTGCGCTCATGGCGTCCATGAGGCGCACGTCGCGGGCGGCCGCCTCGATGCCGGTCTCCTCCCTCAGCTCGCGCACGAGGGCGTGTTTCCAGTCCTCGCCGTCGTCGATGTAGCCGCCGGGCAGGGCGACTCCGCCGCGCTCGGGGCCGATGGTGCGGGTGATGACGACCAGGGCGGTGCCCTGGGAGTCGTAGACGGGCTGGAGTGCGACGGCCACGGGCAGCGGGTTGCGGTAGGCGACGGTGCCGCAGGCCGGGCAGGTGCGCGGCCAGCCGGTGATGCCCTCCCCGTAGGGGGCTCCGCAGCTCGAACAGTGCGAGCCGGGCGCGGAGTTGACAGGTGAGTGCTGAGTTTCGGACACGCGCGGACTGTAGCCGATCAGGGGTGGCGCGTCTTCCGGCAGCTGTGTTGTCAGCCGGTGACGGTGCGGCGGCGCTCGGCGGCCTGCTCCATGGCGTGCCGTACGACCCCGATGAGGACCTCCTTGACCGACTCGCGGTCGCGGGCGTCGCACAGCAGCAGCGGCACATGGACGTCGAGGTCGAGGGCCTGGCGGACCGTCTCGGCCGGGTAGCGGTCGGCGCCCTCGAAGCAGTTGACGGCGACGACGAACGGGATCGCGCGCCGCTCGAAGTAGTCGATGGCGGCGAAGCAGTCCTCCAGGCGGCGGGTGTCGGCCAGGACGACCGCGCCGAGCGCGCCCTCCGACAGCTCGTCCCACATGAACCAGAACCGCTCCTGGCCGGGCGTGCCGAACAGGTAGAGCACGAGGTCGGCGCGCAGGGTGATGCGGCCGAAGTCCATGGCGACCGTGGTGGTGTGCTTGCCCTCGATGCCGCTGAGGTCGTCCACGGGGCGCCCGGCCTCGGTGAGGAGCTCCTCGGTGCGCAGCGGGCGTATCTCGCTGACCGCGCCCACCAGGGTGGTCTTGCCGACGCCGAAGCCGCCCGCCACCAGGATCTTGAGCGTGACGGGCTCGACCGGGGTCTTGGCGCGTTCAGGTCGTCGGAAGACCATCGGGCTCTTCTCCTGCTCGGTGAGGGGCGGAGGACGGCGGGCCGTAGCCGCCGCCACCAGGGGTTTCGATGACGAGTACATCGCCGGGTCCGACCTCGGCCGAGCCGCTGCCGCCCAGGTCGGTCACGGTGCCGTCGGCGTGCTCCACCCGGTTGGCGCCGAGCGCTCCGGGGGCGCCGCCCGCCATGCCGTAGGGCGGGATTCGGCGGTGCTGGGAGAGGGTGGAGACGGTCATGGGCTCCAGGAAGCGGATACGGCGCACCACGCCGTCCCCGCCGCGCTCCCGGCCCGCGCCGCCGCTCCCCTGCCGTACGGCGAACTCCTCCAGGCGGACCGGCAGGCGCCATTCCAGGATCTCGGGGTCGGTGAGGCGCGAGTTGGTCATGTGGGTCTGTACGGCGTCGGCGCCCGGGTAGCCGGGTCCGGCGCCGGAGCCCGAGGCGATCGTCTCGTAGTACTGGTGGCGTGCGTTGCCGAAGGTGACGTTGTTCATGGTGCCCGAGCCCTCGGCCTGGACGCCGAGCGCGGCGTAGAGGGCGCCGGTGAGGGCCTGGGAGGTCTCGACGTTCCCGGCGACGACGGCGGCGGGCGGCTCGGGCGCGAGCATCGAGCCGGGCGGTACGACGATGTCCAGGGGGCGCAGGCAGCCGTCGTTGAGCGGGATGTCGTCCGCGACCAGGGTGCGGAAGACGTAGAGGACGGCGGCGTGCACGACCGAGGTGGGGGCGTTGAAGTTGGTGCCGAGCTGGGGCGAGGTGCCGGTAAAGTCGATGGTGGCGCGGCGCCCGGCGCGGTCCACGCGCACGCGTACGCGGATGACGGCGCCGGAGTCGGTCTCGTAGGCGTACTCACCGTCGTCCAGGGCGTCGATGACGCGGCGGACGGCTTCCTCGGCGTTGTCCTGGACGTGCCGCATGTACGCCTGGACGACGTCGAGGCCGAACTCCTCGATCATCCGGCGGACTTCGTCGACGCCTTTCTGGTTGGCGGCGATCTGGGCGCGCAGGTCGGCGAGGTTGGTGCGGACGTTGCGGCTGGGGTACGGCGCCTCGGTGAGCAGCCGGCGGGTCTCTTCCTCGCGCAGGCGGCCGTTCTCGGTGAGCGGCCAGTTGTCGAAGAGGACGCCCTCCTCGTCGATGGTGCGGCTGTGGGCCGGCATGGAGCCGGGGGCGATGCCGCCGATCTCGGCGTGGTGGCCGCGTGAGGCGACGTAGAAGAGCACGGTGGGCTCACCCTGCGTGGCGGTCGCGCCGTCCGTGCCGAACACCGGGGTGATCACGGTGACGTCGGGGAGGTGGGTGCCGCCGTGGTACGGGTCGTTGACGGCGTAGGTGTCGCCCGGGCGCATGGCGGGGCCACGGCGGCGGACGACCTCCTTGACGGCGGTGCCCATGGAGCCCAGGTGGACGGGGATGTGGGGGGCGTTGGCGACGAGGTTGCCGTCGGGGTCGAACAGGGCGCAGGAGAAGTCCAGGCGTTCCTTGATGTTGACGGACTGAGCCGTCGATTCGAGCCGGGCGCCCATCTGTTCCGCGATCGACATGAAGAGGTTGTTGAAGACCTCCAGCAACACCGGATCGACTTCCGTGTCCGGACGGGAACTCCGCGTGACGGCCGTCCGTTCCATGACCAGATGTCCGTCGTCGTTCGCCGCGGCACGCCAGCCGTCGTCGACCACGGTGGTGGACCCGGCCTCGGTGATGACCGCGGGGCCGGTGACGGTCTCGCCGGGAGGAAGGTCCTCGCGGCGGTGGAGGGGTACGTCGCGCCAGGCGCCGCCGGTGTGGAGGAGGGCGGTGCCCGGTTCGACGGGCTGGCCTTCGTAGGGGGCGAGGGCGGAGAGATCGGGGGGCGGGGTGAGGCCGGTGGCTTCGACGGAGAGGGATTCGACGACGACGGGGCGGTCCAGGGTGAAGGAGTACGTGGCGCGATGACGTTCCTCGAAGGCGCGCCGCATCGTCTCGGGGTCGGTCAGTTCGACGGTCAGGGCGGTGTCGGTGCCGTCGTAGCGCAGTTGGGCGCGGCGGACGGTCTCGACGCGGTCGTCCGGGACGTGTTCGGCGCGCAGTTCGGCGCGGGACGCGTCCTCCAACTCGTCGGCGGTGCGCAGGACTTCGCGCATGGAGTCGTCCGTCAGGGGTGTCTCGACGGACTGTTCGCGCATGGCCGTGGTGTCCGCCAGGCCGATGCCGAGCGCGGAGAGCAGGCCCGCCATGGGCGGCACGAGGACGGTGCGGATGCCGAGGGCGTCCGCGACCCGGCAGGCGTGCTGGCCGCCCGCGCCGCCGAAGGTGGTCAGCGCGTAGCGGGTGACGTCGTGGCCCTGCTGGACGGAGATCCGCTTCACGGCGTTGGCGATGTTCGCGACGGCGATCCGCAGATAGCCCTCGGCCACGTCCTCGGGGGTGCGGTCGTCGCTGGTGCGCTCGCGGATCTCGGCGGCGAGTGCGGTGAAGCGGTCCCGGACGAGGTCCGCGTCCAGGGGCTGGTCGCCGCCCGGGCCGAAGACGGCCGGGAAGTGGGCGGGCTGGATGCGGCCGAGCATGACGTTGGCGTCGGTGACGGTGAGGGGGCCGCCCGCGCGGTAGCAGGCGGGGCCGGGTTCGGCGCCGGCCGAGTCGGGGCCGACGCGGTAGCGGGAGCCGTCGAAGTGCAGGACCGAGCCGCCGCCGGCGGCCACGGTGTGGATGTCGAGCATGGGCGCGCGCAGCCGGACACCCGCGATCCGGGTGGTGAGGACGCGTTCGTACTCCCCCGCGTAGTGCGAGACGTCGGTGGAGGTGCCGCCCATGTCGAAGCCGATGACGCGGTCGAAGCCGGCGAGGTGCGACATCCGCGCCATGCCGACGATGCCGCCCGCCGGGCCGGACAGGATCGCGTCCTTGCCGCGGAACCGGTGCGCCTCGGTGAGGCCGCCGTTGGACTGCATGAACATCAGCCGTACGTCGCGCAGTTCGTCCGCGACATGGCGGACGTAGCGGTGCAGGACGGGCGAGAGGTAGGCGTCGACCACGGCGGTGTCGCCGCGCGGGACGAGCTTCATGAGCGGGCTGACCTCGCTGGAGAGCGAGATCTGCGGGAAGCCGACGCGCTCCGCCAGCTCGCCGACGGCCTGCTCGTGGGCGGGGTGCAGATGGCTGTGGAGGCAGACGACGGCGACCGCGCGGATGCCGTCGTCGTGGGCGCGGCGCAGCTCCCGTTCGAGCGCGTCGAGATCGGGCGCGCGCAGCACGGTTCCGTCGGCGGCGATCCGCTCGTCCACCTCCAGTACGCGCGCGTAGAGCTGTTCGGGCAGTTCGATGCGGCGGGCGAAGATGCGGGGGCGGTCCTGGTAGGCGATGCGCAGGGCGTCGCGGAAGCCGCGCGTGATCACCAGGAGGGTGCGTTCGCCCGTGCGTTCCAGCAGGGCGTTGGTGGCCACGGTGGTGCCCATGCGGACGGAGTCGACGGGCTCCGGGGAGTCGCCGAGCAGCCCGCGGACCCCGGCGACGGCCGCGTCTGCGTACCGTGCCGGGTTCTCCGAGAGCAGTTTGCGGGTGACCAGGGTGCCGTCGGGGCGGCGCGCCACGATGTCGGTGAAGGTGCCGCCCCGGTCGATCCAGAACTGCCAGCCCGTGCCTGCCATGTCACCACCCCGCTGTCGCGCCGGTCACAGGGCCCGGAGGCCGTCGATCACGTCGCGCAGGATACCTTCGTCCGGCAGTTCCGCCGGGGGTACCGGACGCGTCACATGGACGAATCGCGCGTGCACGAGGTCGCCGATGAACACGCGGACCACGCCGACCGGGAGGTCGAGCCCGGCGGCGAGTTCGGCGACCGACTGCGGGGTGTCGCGGCAGAGTCCGACGATCTCCACGTGCTCGGGGGCCAGTTCCGGGTCCGCCTCCGGGTCGGCCGCGTCGGGTTCCGTCACGACGACCGCGATCAGGTCGAGGAACTCCTCGGTGGCGCTCGTGGTGCGGCCGCGCGTCATGGCGTACGGACGGACGACGGGACCGGCCTCGTCGTCGAACCAGTGACGGCCTCCCTGGCCCTTGCGGCTCATGCTCGGTGACTACCCGCCCGCGCGCGGGGTGCTGCCCAGGTGGACGCCGACCCGCTTGACCAGGAGCGTCATCTCGTAGGCGACCTGGCCCACGTCGGAGTCGGATTCGGCGAGGACGGCGAGGCAGCTGCCGTCGCCCGCGGCGGTGACGAACAGGAAGGCGTCGTCCAGTTCGACCACGGTCTGGCGGACGCTGCCCGCGTCGAAGTGCCGCCCGACCCCCTTGGCGAGGCTGTGGAAGCCGGACGCCACGGCGGCCAGGTGTTCGCCGTCCTCCCGGGTGAGGTCCTTGGACACGCCGGTGGCGAGGCCGTCGCCGGAGAGCACGACGGCCTTGCGGATGCTGGCGACGCGGTCGACGAGTTCGTCCAGGAGCCAGTTCAGCTCCTTCTTCACGGTCTCCGAGTGGCCGATCGTCTTCGGTGCGGTCATCGACCGTCTCCCTTGGTCGTTCCTGGTGCTGTGCCGTGGCGGGCCTCGTAGCCCGCCGCGTTCTCCTCGCGGCCGCGCTGCCAGCCGCGCTGGAGCGCGGCCATGCGGGTGCGGACCTCGTCGGCGTCCCGCGGGGGTGGCTCCGCCGGTCGCGCGGTCGGCTTCCGGCGGGAGTCCTGCTTCAACTGCGGTGCCAGGCTGGCCTGGCGGACCCGCCTGGGGAGGGGGGCGGTGCCCTCCGGGGGTGTACCGGTGCCGGTGCCCTGGCGGGCGGCCGTGCGCCGGCGTGGGTCCGGGGTGTCGGCCGGCGTGGCGCCCCGGGGGGTGGCGGGATCGTGGGAAGGCATGCCCTGGGGCGTGGTCGGGGCGCCGGTCGGTGTGCGGTGCGGGTCGGCGGCGCCGGGGGGCGTGGTGCCCTGGCGGGCGGCCGTGCGCCGGCGGAGGTCGGAGGCGCCGGTCGGTGTGCCCTCGCTGGCCGCGGTGTCCTCGTGGGCGGGCGTTGCGGGGCGGGGGCGTCGGGGGAGGTCCTCGGACGGGGAGGTCCAGGGGGTCACGGGCCCGGGCGGCTCGGGGGTGTCGGCCTGGCCTGCCGGGAGGGTGGGGCCGTTGATGTCGGTGGGCTCGTCGGCGGTGTCCTGCGACCAGGCGGAGCCTGCGGCGGGAGTGGGGCCCAGTACGCCCATGGGATCGGTGAAACCCGTCGGGCCGTTGAAGACGTGGGGGCCGCTGGAACCCGTGGGGGCCGTGAACGGGGTGGAGTGCTCGGGGTACGTCAGGTCGTCGTCCGGGCCGAGGACACCCATCGGGTCGGGGAAGCCGGTGGGAGCGACGGGGCCGGAGAGGCCCACGGGACCCGGGCTGCCTCCGGATCCGAATGGGCTGGCGGTGCCGAAGAGACCCGTGTCACCGGAGGAGTCGGCGGAACCGGAGGGAGCGGCAGGACCCGCCTGGCCGACCACGCCCGCACGGTCCGAGGGGCTGGTCGAGCCGCCCCAGTCCGTCAGACCTCCGTGCCCCGGAATACCGGTCGGGCTGACCGAGTCCGTCAGGTCCGCGCGGCCCGGGGGATTGTCGAAGCCGTCCGAGCCAGGCAGACCCGCGCGGCCCAAGGGACCGGCAGAGCCGAACGGATCGGCCGAGCCCTCGTCGTCCGGGAGAGCCGCGAGGCCTGCCACATCCTCCAGACCCGCACGCCGCAAGGCGCCGGCAGAGCCGAACGGATCGGCCGCGCCCTCGTCATCCGAAAGGCCCGCAGAGTCAATCGAGTCAGCCAGGCTCCCACGGCCCGAGAGGCCCGCGGAATCGGCCGAGTCGGCCGGGTCCAGGTGGCGTGAAGGGCCGGTCGGGGTCGCCGAGTCGGAGTTCGTGGACGGCGGGGCGTCCTCGCTCCTGCGGCGGCGGGTCGGGAGAGGCGGGGGTGTGCGTGAGGGGAGGGCGGGGTCGGGGTCCGGGGTGGGGACGTAGCCGCGGGGGCGGAAGATGGCGCCGCGTTCGGTCTCGGTGTCCTGGAGGGCGCCGGGGAAGTCGTCGGGGCCGGACGGCTCGGGCGCGGAAGGCGCGGGGAGCGGGGTCGCCGGGGTCTTCGTCAGGCGGGCCGGGTCCAGGCGGATGCCGACGCCGTTGGTGCCCGGGTCGTCGTCGCTGAGGAGGGCGTCGGGGATGAAGACGACGGCCGTGGTGCCGCCGTACGGCGAGGGCTGGAGGGAGACGCGTACCTTCTGGCGGCGGGCGAGCCGGCTGACCACGAACAGGCCGAGCCGGTCGGTGTCGGAGAGTTCGAACTCGGGGGTCTCCGCGAGCCGGAGGTTGGCGTCGAGGAGGGTGTCGGCGGTCATGCCGAGGCCCCGGTCGTGGATCTCCAGGGTGAAGCCGTTGCCGACCCGTTCGCCGACGACCTGGACGGCGGTGTGCGGCGGGGAGAACACGGTCGCGTTCTCCAGGAGTTCGGCCACCAGATGGGTGAGGTCGGAGACGGCGGGCCCGGTGACGGCGATGCTGGGCAGCCGCCGTACCTCGATGCGCTCGTAGTCCTCGACCTCCGCGATGGCGGCGCGTACGACGTCCATCAGGCGGATGGGGCGGCGCCACTGCCGCGAGGGCACGGCGCCGGAGAGGATCACCAGGCCCTCGGCGTGCCGGCGCATCCGGGTGGTGAGGTGGTCCAGGCGGAAGAGGTCCGCGAGTTCGGCGGTGTCCTCGGTGCGGCGCTCCATGGTGTCGAGCAGGGTGAGCTGCTTGTGCAGCAGCACCTGGCTGCGGCGGGCGAGGTTGACGAAGACCTCGGAGACACCGGCGCGCAGTTCGGCCTGCTTGACGGCGGCCTCGACGGCGGCGCGCTGGAGGGTGTTGAGGGCCTGGCCGACTTCGCCGATCTCGGTCTTGTCGTACTCGCGCCGGGGCACCTCGCTCTCCACGTCGACCTGTTCGCCGGTGGTGAGGCGGCGCATCAGGTTGGGCAGCCGGGTGCCGGAGGCCTCGTGCGCCTCGCGGCTCAGCTGCCGCAGGTCGCGGATGAGGCGGCGGCCGACGCGTACGGACAGGACGAGGGAGACGAGGACGGCGACGAGGCCGAGGACGCCGACCACGGCGGCCTGGGCGATGACGCCGATGGCGACGGGCTGGATCCGGTCGCGGAGGCGGTCGCCCGCCTGCTCGTCCAGCTTGCGGAGTTCGTAGAGGACTCCGCTCGCGGCGGCCTGCCAGGCGGTGGCGGTGACTCCGCGCGGGGTGCCGGAGTCGGTGGCCACGACGTTGCGTTCGGCCACGCGCAGCGGGGCGGTGGCGGCGTTGCGCCAGAAGTGCTCGTAGCGTTCGCGCTCGGCGGCGGGCAGCAGCGGCAGGCTGATGCCGTAGAGCAGGTCGCGCTGGGCGACGAGGTCGGAGATCTGCCGGGTTTCGGTGCGGGTGAGGCGGCCGACGACCAGGGAGGAGGCGAGCAGGGCGTCCTCGCGGGAGAGGAGTTCGCGGGCGCGCGTGGTGTTGACGAGGGCGGCCGCCTGCTTGTCCATCTCCACGTCGTCGATGCCGTCGACGGCGACGATCAGGGCGTAGCAGGGGTCGACGAGGCGGTTGTAGAGGTCGAGGGCCTCGGCGCGGGTGACGGTGCGCTCCTCGACGCCGCGCCGCAGGGACTCCAGGCCGCCGAGGGCGTCCAGGACGGCGGTGAGGCGTTCTCCGTCCTCGCCGCGTACGGCCGCGCGGGTGTCGCGGTCACGGGCGTTCGCGTGCAGCCGGGCGACGGCCTTGTCGGTGTCGGTGCGGGCGCGGTGGAGCGCGGTGAGGGCGTCGGCGGCGCGCGGGTCGGCGAGGTAGATCAGGCTCTGGCGGCGTTCGCCCTGCAGGAGGCGGACGGTGGCCTCGGTGGGATGGCCGACGGCGTCTACGGCGCGGGAGACGCGCAGCATCCGGGTGACCTCGCGCCCCGTCAGCACCGTGGCGAAGCCCCAGACGGCGGTCAGGGACACCAGGGGCACGAGGAGGAGCGCCACGATCTTCCGGCGGATCGATTTCCCGCGAAAGCGCATGGCCTCCCCCAGCTCGGCCCGCGCCGGGCGCGGAGTGTGGATGTCCCGACTCGGAACGGCGCGAGCCTACTACCGCCCCAGACGTAACTCGAAGACGTGTCTGACGCGCGAACTTCCTTGTGCACAAAGAAAGATGGCGAGTTGTCAGGGCATTGCGGGAGATTGCCGCCGCACCGGGGCACGGGGCATGCCCGGCACGGCCGAAATGGCGCGGACGGCGGTTGGCCGAAATTTTTCCCGGACCGGGAATCTTCGCGCCGTCCCGTGCGTCCTTGTCCATGGGGAACGCACGGGGAATCGTCGGGGAGACGGGGACGGAATCGGCCACAGGAGCCGCGTCCCGCGTCCGGGCGGCGTAAATCAGCGCAAGCCGGGCAGCCACTGGGGAGTCGGAGCTTTCGGGTTCCGGGGCGAGCGGTGTGCCGGCGGTGGGGAGTGACACGGTGATGGGCACGGCGGAGCGGCGCGAGGCGCCCGAGAAGAGCGTGGCGGTGCGCTCGGCGCCCGGGCGGGACCGGAAGGTGCCCGGTCAGGCCGGCGGGACGCGCGGACACACGCGCGGGAACACAGGGGAGTACGCGGCGCGGGAGCACCCCGGATCGTACGGGCAGGGCACGCGGGCCGCGTACCGGCCGCTGTGGGTGGAGGAGCCGGCCCGGCGGCGCCGGCTGCCCGATCCGGTGCGGACGTCGGCGGTGCGGGCGGTGCTGCTCGCCGCGGTGACGCTGATCCAGGCGATGGTGGCGTTCCTGTGCACCATGGCGGGGTCGTGGCTCGCGTTCCCCATGGTGATCAGCAGTGTGGCGAGCACGGTGGTGGCGACCTGGGCGGTGGTCGATGTCTGGGTGACCCGTCAGGTGTGGAACCAGCGGTACGGCGTGGTCTCCGAGCCCAGCAGTACGGCGCGGTCGCTGCGCCGGGAGCGGCGGGCGGCGCGGCGGCGTGAGCGGGCCGCGCGGCGCGAGCAGGGGCGGATATCCGGGCGGAGCGGCGCGGGGCAGCTGTCCCACTCGTAGGAGTGGGCGCGGCCGTCCTCACGGGAATGGCCGCGTCCGCCCTCGCAGGGCCGGCCGCCTCCGCCGGGTCCGCTCAGAACGCTGCCGTCTCGGCCTCCTTCTCCTCCCGTTTCTCCTCGCGCCCGAGTTCCCGGCGGGCGCGGGTGAACGCCTTCGTCCGGTCCACCGCGAGGACGGCGACGGTGCGGCCGTCGCGTTCGTAGCGGGCCAGGAAGCCCTCGGGGCCCGGGGCGCCGTCGTCGAGGCTGCCCTCCGTGACGCGGACGGTGTCGCCGTCGCGGCGGCTGCCCGCGAACTGCAGCCGGGAGCCGTACTGTTCGGACCAGAAGTACGGCACCGGGCGGCCGGTCTCCCGGGTGTGCCCGGCGAGCAGCGTGGCCACGGCGGTCCGGGGCTGGAGTGTCGCGGCGGTCCAGTGCTCGGAGCGGACCCCGTCCACGCGGGCCACGTCACCGGCCGCGACCACCTGCGGCAGCGGGGTCGCGCAGCCCGCGTCGCAGAGGACGCCGTCGCGCAGGGGCAGCCCCGAGCCCGCGAGCCAGTCGGTGTTCGGCGTCGCGCCGATGCCGGTGACGACCAGATCGGCGGGGAGCGTGCGCCCGTCGGCGAGGTCCACGGCGGTGACCGTGCGGGTGCCGCGCAGCGCGGCGACGCCCGTGCCGGTGATCAGGCGGACCCCGGCCCGGTGGTGCAGTGCCGCGCAGACGGCGGCCATCTCGGGGCCGAGCTGGGGCAGCAGTGGGAGCGGTGCCGCCTCCACGACCGTGACCTCGTGGCCGAGTACGGCACAGGAGGAGGCGGTCTCGGCGCCGATGAAGCCCGCGCCGATGACGACGACCCGGCGCGGGCCTCCGGTGAGAGCGGTGCGCAGGGAGCGGGCGTCGTCCAGGGTGCGCAGGGTGTGGACGCCCGTGGGTGTGGGACCGGGAAGGCGGCGCGCGCGGGCGCCGGTGGCGATGACGACGCCGTCGGTGGTGACGGTGCGGCCGGTGTGCAGCCGTAACGCGCGGGTGCGGGGGTCGAGTCCGGTCGCGCGGACGCCGAGCAGCCACTCGGCGTCGAGCGTGGCCCGGTCCTCGGCGTCGGTGAGGGCGAGGCGGGACTCGTCGGCGCGGCCGGTGAGGAAGTCCTTGGAAAGGGGCGGGCGGTCGTAGGGGCGGTGGGGTTCGTCGCCGACGATCACCAGTCGGCCGTCGAAGCCCTGGGCGCGCAGTTCCCGGGCGGCGTACAGCCCGGCGAGGGAGGCGCCGACGACGGTCACGGTCCTCATGCGGCGGTGCCCTCCCGTGCGGTGAGGTGGACGTGGACGACGCCGTCCTCGACGGTGACGCGGTGGGTGCGCACGGGCCGCCGTGCGGGGAGGCAGGTCGGCTCGCCCGTGCGCAGATCGAAGGAGGCGGCGTGCAGCGGGCATTCGACCAGGCAGCCCTCCAGCCAGCCCTCGGAGAGGGAGGCGTCCTGGTGGGTGCAGGTGTCGTCGATGGCGTACAGCTCACCGTCGTCGGTGCGGAACACGGCGACCGGCGGTGTGGTCGCGACGCGGACGGACTCGCCCTCGGGGAGGTCTTCGAGGCGGCAGACGGGAATCACGGGCCCCCCTCAACGGAACGCGGAAGCGGAGAGACGATCGGCGGAAGCCGGGTGACAGAAGCCGGGCCTCGGAGGCCGGGCTGTGGAGGCGGTGGAGCGGTGACGTGAAGAACTGACGTGCCGTCGACACCGGGCGGCCCGGACCCTTCCGGGACACGGACGCTTCGGTAACATGAAGTTTCGTATGGCGCACGTTCCTGCGCTGTGCGCAACAGAATCCGCGCGGGAGGACCGTCGCGTCAAGGGCTTCCCGCAGATGCGGCCCGAACCGGGCCGGTGATGGGGAGAGTTGAGCCATGAGCCGCACGCAGAAGCGGTCCGGTCGTGACGGGGCGGCCACGGCGGAGGCGAGCGCAGCGGAGCGGGGCACGGACGCGGCCGCACCGGAGCGGGGCGGGGGCCGGGGCGGCGCCGGCGCGGTGCAGTCGGTGGACCGCGCGGTGAGCGTGCTGGAGATCCTCGCCCGGCACGGCGAGGCCGGGGTCACCGAGATCGCCGAGGAACTGGACGTGCACAAGTCCACCGCGTTCCGGCTGCTCGGCGTCCTGGAGAACCGGGGCCTGGTGGCGCAGGCCAAGGACCGGGGCAAGTACTACCTGGGCGCCGGGGTGCTGCGGCTCGCCGGCGCGGCGGCCGTGCGCCTCGACATCTCGCAGGAGGGCGTCCCGGTCTGCCGCGAGGTCGCGGACGAGCTGGGCGAGACGGTGAACATCGCGGTCCTGGACGACGACGCGGCCGTCAACATCATGCAGGCCAGGGGCACCGCCTCGGTCACCGCGCAGAACTGGCTCGGCAGACGCACCCCGCTGCACGCCACCTCCAGCGGCAAGGTACTGCTCGCCCACACGCCGCCGACGCTGCGCGAGGGCCTGCTCGCCCGCCCGCTGCACCGCTACACCGAGCGCACGGTCACCGGCGCGACGATGCTGCGGGCGGAGCTGGAGGCGGTCGTGGAGCAGGGCTACGGCATGACGGTCGAGGAACTGGAGCTGGGCCTCGCCGCCGTGGCCGCGCCGGTCCGCTCCCACGACGGCAAGGTGATCGCGGCCATCAGCGTGTCGGGGCCGGTGTACCGGCTGAACGCGGACCGGCTGCCGGAGGTCGCGAAGCGGACGGTGGCGGCGGGCGCCGAGCTGTCGCGCCGGATGGGGTACGGATTCTGACGTACGGATTCTGACGCAGCGTCGGTCGCAGCGACGAACAGCCGCGCGGGGCAAGGTTTTCCGGCCCCGCGCGGTGGTGTGTCCGGCGGGTTTCGGCCGCCGGATTCCTTTTGCCAAGGGTTAACGCGCGCCCCTTGACGGCCCCGTCACGGCGTTCTCACTATGTTCCCCATCGCGCAACCCATCGTGCACCGCGCAACAGGAGAGGAGCCTGTCGTGCCACACGAGGTGACGCCCCGGGTGATCGTCGTCGGAGCCGGGATCGTCGGCTGTTCCCTCGCGGACGAGCTGACCGCGCGGGGCTGGACGGACGTCACGGTGCTGGAACAGGGGCCGTTGCCCGCGCCGGGCGGTGCGACCTCCCACGCGCCCGGGCTCGTCTTCCGTACGAATCCGTCGCGGACCCTGACCCGCCTCGCCGCGTACACCGTCGAGAAGTTCTCCTCGCTCGACGTGGCCGGTGTGCCCTGCTTCGAGCCGGTCGGCGGTCTGGAGCTGGCCACCACCCCCGAGCGCCTGGCCGACCTGCACCGCCGGGCCGGTTTCGCCGCCGCGTGGGGCGTGCCCGGCGAGGTGGTGAGCGCGGCCCGCTGCAAGGAACTGTGGCCGCTGCTCGACGAGTCGGTCGTGCTCGGCGGCTTCCACACCCCCGGCGACGGGCTGGCCCGCGCGGTGCTCGCGTGCCGCGCGCAGCTGGACCGGGCGGTCGCGCGGGGCGCCCGTTTCCTGGACCGGCACACCGTGACCGGCGTCGAGCGGGCGGACGGCCGGGTCACCGGGGTCCACACCGACCGGGGCTTCTTCCCGGCCGACCACGTCGTGTCGGCGGCCGGGTTCTGGGGGCCGGTCGTCGGCCGGATGGCCGGGGTGGACGTGCCGCTGCAGCCGCTGGCGCACCAGTACGCCCGGACCCGTCCGCTGCCCGAGCTGAGCGGCGCGACCGCCGAGGCGACGCGGCCGATCCTGCGCTTCCAGGACGCCGACCTGTACTTCCGCGAGCACGGCGACCGCATCGGCATCGGCTCGTACGCGCACCGGCCGCTGCCCGTGGACCCCTTCGCGGTGCCTGCGTACGACGCGGCGCGGGCGGCGGGCCGGGAGATGCCGTCCTCGTACCCGTTCACCGAGGAGGACTGGGCGCCGAGCTGGGCGGAGTGCCGGCGGCTGCTGCCCGCGCTGGAGGGGACGGAGATCGAGAGCGGGTTCAACGGGGTGTTCTCCTTCACCCCGGACGGGATGCCGCTGCTCGGGGAGTCCCGCGAGCTGCGCGGATTCTGGCTGGCCGAGGCGGTGTGGGTGACGCACTCGGCCGGGGTGGCGAGGGCGGTCGCCGAGTGGATGGTGGACGGGCGTCCGTCGATCGACGTGCACGACTGCGACATCACGCGGTTCGAGGAGGCGCAGCGCTCACCGGCGTACGTCCGTGAACGCGGTGCGCAGCAGTTCGTCGAGGTGTACGACGTCATCCACCCGCTCCAGCCGATGGAGCGGCCACGGCCGCTGCGTGTGAGCCCCTTCCACCCACGCCAGCGGGAGCTGGGCGCGTACTTCCTGGAGGGCGGCGGCTGGGAGCGCCCGCACTGGTACGAGGCGAACGCGCCGCTGGTGGCGGATCTCGGGGACGGCGGGAGTCTCGGCGAACTCGCAGATCTCCCGGCGCGCGACCCCTGGTCCGCCCGGCACTGGTCCCCCATCGCCGCCGCCGAGGCCCGCGCCACCCGGGAGCGCGTCGCCCTGTACGACATGACCCCGCTGCGCCGCCTGGAGGTCACCGGTCCCGGCGCGCTCGCCTTTCTCGACCGCCTGACCAGCAACAACCTCCGCAAGAAGCCCGGCGCTGTCACCTACACCCTGCTCCTGGACGAGTCCGGCGGCATCTGCTCCGATCTCACCGTCGCCCGCTTGGGCCCCGAGCGCTTCCAGGTGGGCGCCAACTCCCCCGCCGACCTCGACCACCTGCTCCGCCACGCCCCCGACGACGTCCAGGTCAGGGACATCACCTCCGGCACCTGCTGCGTCGGCGTCTGGGGCCCGCTCGCCCGCGACCTGGTCCAGCCGCTGACCGGTGACGACTTCTCCCACGAGGGCTTCGGCTACTTCCGCGCCAAGGAGACGTACATCGGACATGTACCGGTCACCGCGCTGCGGCTGAGCTATGTCGGGGAACTCGGGTGGGAGCTGTACACGACCGCCGACCTGGGGCTCCGGCTCTGGGACACGCTGTGGGAGGCGGGCCGGGACCTCGGTGTGATCGCCGCGGGCCGCTCCGCCTTCAACTCGCTGCGGCTGGAGAAGGGCTACCGCGCCTGGGGCACCGACATGACCACCGAAGACACCCCGTACGAGGCGGGCCTCGGCTTCGCGGTCCGCATGGACAAGGAGCACTTCACCGGGCAGGAGGCCCTGCGCACCCGGCCGGCGCCCACGCGCGTGCTCACCCCGCTGCTCCTCGACGAGCCGGCCGCCGTGGTCCTCGGCAAGGAGCCGGTCCACCTGGACGGCGTCCCGGCCGGGTACGTGACCAGCGCGGGCTACGGCTACACGCTGGGCCGGTGTGTCGCCTACGCCTGGCTGCCGGCCGGGCTCGCCCCGGGCACCGGCGTGTACATCGAGTACTTCGGCGAGAAGCTTCCGGCGACGGTCGCCGAGGAGCCGCTGTTCGACCCCGGGATGAGCCGCATCCGCCGCTGACCGGTCCCGCCACTGGCGGACCCACTCCGTCGACCGGCCCCACCCCGTCCGCCGCCGACCCGTCCCCCTCCAGGAGGTCCGCACCGTGTCCCCCGCTCACGACGTGATCGTCATCGGCCTCGGCGGCATGGGCAGCGCCGCCGCTCATCATCTGTCCGCGCGCGGCGCCCGGGTGCTCGGCCTGGAGAAGTTCGGCCCGGCGCACAACCGGGGCTCCAGCCACGGCGGTTCGCGGATCACCCGGCAGTCGTACTTCGAGGACCCGGCGTACGTGCCGCTGCTGCTGCGCGCCTACGAGCTGTACGAGGACGTGGAGCGGGCCACCGGCCGGGACATCGCGACCCTGTGCGGCGGTGTGATGGTCGGACCGCCCGACTCGCGCACGGTCTCCGGTTCGCTGCGCTCGGCCACCGAGTGGGACCTGCCCCATGAACTGCTGGACGCCAAGGAGATCCGCCGCCGCTTCCCCACCCTGAACCCGCACGACGACGAGGTGGCGCTGTACGAGGCGAAGGCCGGCCTGGTCCGCCCCGAGACCATGGTCTCCGCCCACCTGGAGCTGGCCGCCGGACAGGGCGCCGACCTGCGCTTCGAGGAGCCGGTGCTGAGCTGGGAGCCGTACGGGGACGGGGTACGCGTCCACACCGCGCGCGAGTCGTACACGGCCGGGCAGCTCGTGATCTGCCCCGGCGCGTGGGCGCCGCAACTCCTTGCCGATATCGGCGTGCCGGTCACCGTGGAGCGGCAGGTCATGTACTGGTTCCAGCCGAAGGACGGGACCGGGCCGTTCGTGCCCGAGCGCCATCCCGTCTACATCTGGGAGGACGCCCAGGGCGTGCAGGTGTACGGCTTCCCGGCCATCGACGGGCCCCGGCTCGGCGCCAAGGTGGCCTTCTTCCGGAAGGGCCAGGTCACCACCCCGGAGACCATCGACCGGACCGTGCACCAGCACGAGGTGGAGGCCATGGCGGACCACATGTCCCGCTGCATCCCCGATCTGCCGGGCACCTTCCTCAAGGCCGCGACCTGCATGTACTCCAACACGCCCGACGAGCACTTCGTGATCGCCCGCCATCCCGCGCATCCCGGTTCGGTGACCGTGGCCTGCGGGTTCTCCGGGCACGGCTTCAAGTTCGTGCCGGTCGTCGGCGAGATCCTGGCCGACCTCGCGCTGACCGGTGAGACCGCGCACCCGATCGGCCTGTTCGACCCCGCCCGCTTCGCTGCCACCCCGGACCCGGGAGACCGCCCGTGACGACGACCCCGCTCTCCCCGGCCAGCCCCCTCCCCCCGAGCCTGGTCGCCACCCTCCCCGGCGAGTACTACACCGACCCGGAGATCTTCCGGCGCGAACAGGCCGCCCTCTTCGAGTCGATGTGGATGTGCGTGGTGCGCGCCGCCGACCTGGACCGGCCCGGCGCCTACCGCACGGTCCAGGTGGGCCGCGAGAGCGTGGTCGTCACCCGGAGCCGCACCGGCGAGCTGCGGGCCTTCCTGAACGTGTGCCGCCACCGGGGCGCCCGGCTGTGCGTGGAGGAGTCCGGGCAGGTGCGCCGGAACCTCCAATGCCCGTACCACGCCTGGACGTACGACCTCGAAGGGCGGCTGATCGCCGCGCCGAACCTGGTGAAGATGCCGGACGTGGACCGGGAGCGGTACGGCCTGGTCAAGGTGGCCCTGCGCGAATGGCTCGGCTACGCCTGGGTGTGCCTGGCCGACGAGCCGCCCTCCTTCGAGGACACCGTGGTCCACGCGGCCGTCGAACGGCTCGGCGACCCGGCCGCCATCGAGCACTACGGCACGGAACGGCTGGCCCTCGGCCGGCGTGTCACCTACGACGTGAAGGCCAACTGGAAACTCATCGTCGAGAACTTCATGGAGTGCTACCACTGCGCCACGATCCACCCCGAACTCACCGAGGTGCTCCCGGAGTTCGCGGAGGGGTACGCGGCCCAGTACTACGTGGGCCACGGCGCGGAGTTCGGCACCGGGGTCGAGGGTTTCACGGTGGACGGCAGCGCGGGCTTCGGCAAGCTGCCCGAGGTGAGCGCGGAGCAGGACCGCCGCTACTACGCGATCACGGTCAAGCCCACGGTGTTCGTGAACCTCGTCCCCGACCACGTCATCCTGCACCGCATGTTCCCGCTGGCCGAGGACCGCACGGTGGTGGAGTGCGACTGGCTGTACGCGCCGGAGGTGGTGGCGTCCGGGGCGGACATCTCGAAGTCGGTGGAGCTGTTCCACCGGGTCAACGAGCAGGACTTCGCGGCGTGCGAGCGCACCCAGCCGGCGATGTCCTCGCGCGCCTACCGGGCGGGCGGGGTCCTGGTGCCGAGCGAGCACCACATCGGCGGCTTCCACTCCTGGCTGCTGGCGGCACTGGACACCAACTCCGTTGATTGAAAGGCGAATTCACGGGTATCCCCTCCGCCACTTCCTTCTCCAGGACACCAGGAGTCCACTCGATGACCACCACCGAGCCGTCACCCGGCCCACACCATCACGACGACACCGAGCTGGCCGAGTTCGGCTACCGGCCCGAACTCAAGCGCACGCTGGGCAACTTCCACACCTTCGCCGCCGGGATCAGCTACATCTCCATCCTGACCGGCACCTTCCAGCTGTTCTACTTCGGCTACGGCAGCGGCGGTCCGGCGTACTGGTGGTCGTGGCCGATGGTGTTCCTGGGCCAGTTCGCGGTCGCCCTGTGCTTCGCGGAGCTGGCCGCACGGCATCCGGTGGCGGGCTCCGTCTACAACTGGTCGAAGAAGATAGGCAATCGGCACCTCGGCTGGCTCGCCGGCTGGATGATGCTCATCGCCTCCATCGTCTCCATCGCGGCGGTCGCCCTCGCCTACCAGCTGACGCTGCCTCAGATCTCGTCCGCCTTCCAGTTCGTGGGCGACGGCACGGGCACGTACGACGTGGCGACCAACGCGGTGGTCCTGGCTGCCGTGTTGATCCTGTTCACCACGCTGGTCAACGCCTTCGGGGTGCGGCTGATGGCCACCATCAACGCGGCGGGCGTCTTCATCGAGCTGATCGCGAGCGTGGTGCTGGTCATCGCGTTCGCCGTGCACATCACGCGCGGCCCGGGGGTCGTCCTGCAGACGAACGGCACCGGATCGGGCCACAGCGCCGGATACCTGGGCGCCTTCCTGGTGGCCTCGCTGGCGTCGGCGTACGTCATGTACGGCTTCGACACGGCGGCCTCGCTCGGCGAGGAGTCGCTCGACCCCTCGCGCAACGCCCCGCGCGCCATCGTCCGCGCGGTGGTCGCCTCCTTCGTCCTCGGCGGACTGGTGCTGCTGCTCGCGCTGATGAGCGTGTCCAGCCTGAAGGGCGACAAGCTGTCCACGGACGGCCTCCAGTACGTGGTGCTCGACGTGCTCGGGCCGACGGCCGGCAAGGCGATGCTGTGGTGCGTGCTGATCGCGGTGACGGTGTGCGCGCTCGCGGTGCACACGGCGGCGATCCGGCTGGCCTTCGCGATGGCCCGTGACAACAACCTGCCCGGCTCCGCGCTGCTGGCCCGGGTGAGCCCGCGCTTCCGGACCCCCGTGCTGCCCGCCGTGATCATCGGGGTGCTGGCGCTGGCCATCCTCGTGGTCAACATCCGTCAGCCGCAGATCTTCACCGTGGTCACCAGCATCGGCATCGTCATGATCTACCTCGCCTATCTGGGCGTCACCGCGCCGATGCTGGTCGCGCGGCTGCGCGGGAAGTGGCGTCCGGCGGGCGACGGCAAGTTCTCGCTGGGCCGCTGGGGGCTGTTCGTCAACGTCGTCGCCGTGCTGTGGGGCGCGGGCATGACGCTCAACCTGCTCTGGCCGCGCGCCGCCGTCTACAACGCGACCGCGCCGTACCACTGGTATCTGCGCTGGGGCGCGGTGCTGTTCGTGGCCGTGATCGCCGGGGGCGGGTTCGCCTACTACTGGTTCGCGCAGCGCCACCGCACCGGGGTGCTCGCCGGGCACCGGCTGGAGGAGACCGTGCCGGACCCGGCCGTGGGCACGCCGGCCGCCGACTGAATTCCGTCTCTGGGGAGGGCTGTTGCGATGAGCGGCGACACGTTCGACTACGTGGTGGTCGGCGGCGGCACGGCGGGCAACGTCGTCGCCGCCCGGCTGTCGGAGGACCCGGCCGTCACGGTGTGCGTGCTGGAGGCGGGCCCGAGCGACGTGGGCGTGGACGACGTGCTCCGGCTGGAGCGCTGGATGGGCCTGCTGGAGTCCGGCTACGACTGGGACTATCCCGTCGAGCCGCAGGAGAACGGCAACGGCTTCCTGCGGCACGCCCGGGCGAAGGTGCTCGGCGGCTGCTCCTCGCACAACTCCTGCATCGCCTTCTGGGCCCCGGCCGAGGACCTGGACGACTGGGCGGCCCGGGGCTGTACCGGCTGGGGCGCGGCCGACCTGTTCCCGCTGTACCGGCGCGTGGAGGACAACGACGCGCCCGGCGAGCACCATGGCCGCGGGGGCCCGGTGCGGCTGCGTACGGTCAAGGGCGCGGACCCGTGCGGCACGGCTCTGCTGAAGGCGTGCGCGCAGGCGGGGATACCGACGGTGCCGTTCAACTCCGGCCGTACGGTGGTGCGCGGGGCCAACTGGTTCCAGATCAACGCCGACGAGGACAACGTCCGCCAGTCCTCGTCCGTCGCCTACCTCCACCCGGTGCTCGGCAAGCGGCCGAACCTTGAGGTGCGCACGGGGGTACGGGCGAAACGGCTGCTCCTGGAGGGGCGGCGGTGCGTGGGCGCGGAGTATCTGGACCCGGACCTCGTCCACACCCGCACGGTACGCGCCCGCCGCGAGGTGATCGTCTCCTGCGGCTCCATCGACTCCCCCAAGCTGCTGATGCTCTCCGGCATCGGCCCGGCCGCCCATCTCCGGGAGGTCGGCGTCGACGTGGCCGTGGACGCCCCCGGCGTCGGCGCGAACCTCCAGGACCACCCCGAGGGCGTCATCATGTGGGAGGCCCGCCGCCCCATGCCCACCACCTCCACCCAGTGGTGGGAGGCGGGCATCTTCTACGACACCGAACCCGTCCTGGACCGCCCGGACTTGATGTTCCACTACGGCTCGGTCCCCTTCGACATGAACACCGTCCGCTGGGGCTACCCCACCTCGGAGAACGCGTTCTGCCTGACCCCGAACGTGACGCGGGCGAGGTCACGCGGAACGGTCCGGCTCCGCACCCCCGACTTCCGCGACAAACCGCTGGTCGACCCGCGCTACTTCACCGACGAACACGACGTGCGGGTCATGACGTACGGCCTGCGCCTGGCCCGCCGGATCGCGCAACAGCCCGCGCTGGCGAGGTGGACGGGGGCGGAACTGGCCCCGGGACCCGACGTCCGGACGGACGACGAACTGCTGGAGTACATCCGCCGTACCCACAACACGGTGTACCACCCGTCCTGCACAGTCCGCATGGGCGCGGCCGACGACCCGCTGGCTCCCCTCGACCCACGTCTGCGGGTCAAGGGGATCGCGGGCCTGCGGGTGGCGGACGGTTCGGTGATGCCGGACCTGATCTCGGTGAACCCGTGCATCACGACGATGGTGATAGGCGAGAAGTGCGCGGACCTTATAAGAGAGGACGCGTGAACTTACCTAGGGGCGCGGGGAACTGCGCGACCAGCCCAGGACGGCCCGCAGCTCCCCACGAACCCTAGGAACTCACACCGGTCGGCCGCTTGAACATCCGCGTAGCCGTGATCTCGCTGTGCGCCTCCCCCGCCTGAGGCGGCTGCGGCAGCCCGGGCCGAAGGTGCTCCTCCACGCTGATGTACTTGAGCCCGGCCCGGAGGTCGGCGTCGTTGCGCAGCCGGATGACCAGGGGGAATTCCGCCAGCGCCGTGGTGTCGAAGAGACCCGTGGTGTAGAGGAGCTGCACGCCCAGCGCGTCGGAGACGGCCCGCTGAAGCTCCAGCAGATACGTCGCGTTGGCGCGCCCGATCGGGTTGTCCAGGAACAGCGTCCCCGCGTGCCGGTGCTTGTCGCGGCCTCGGTCGTTGGAGCGGAGGGCCGCCATCGTGCAGTAGAGGGCGATGGCGGCGGTGAGGAGCTGGCCGCCGGAGAAGACGTCGCCCATCTGGCCGACGGGGACGCGCTCGGCGCGCAGTACGGCGTCGGGCTTGAGGATCTCGACGGCGATGCCCTTGGGCTGGAGGGCGGCTGCGACGCCGCGCAGGAGGAGGGACATGCCGTCGCGGCGCAGGTCGGAGTTCTTCTTGACGGCGGCGCGGGTGGCGTCGTCGATGACCTCGCCGAGGCGTTCGGTGAGGGTCGCCTGGTCGGGCTCCTCGAAGCGGATGCGCAGGAACTCCTGGCCCGACCACTCGCCGAGGCCCTCGGGGAGGCGGGAGAGCCGCTGGGCGGAGCGGAGGGTGGCGAGCGAGGTCTCCACGAGGCCGCGCAGGCGGTCCACGATGGAGTCGCGGTTGCGCTCCAGCTGGGCGAGTTCGTCGGTGAGGACGCGCAGCCGGGGCGCGAAGGCGTCGGCCCACTTCTGGGCGTGCTCGGGCAGGGCGGCGGCGGGCAGTTCGCGGATCTGCTGCCGGGCCGGGGTGCGGACCTGCTCGTAGCGGGTGGAGTTGGCGTGCCGGACCAGGATGTCGCTCGCCTCGCGGACGGCGGCGTCGGCGGCGGAGAGGTCGGCGGCGCAGCCGCGCAGGGAGCGGCGGGTCTCGGCGGCTGCCTGGCGGGCCTCGTCCAGGGTGCCGGGGTAGGGCTCGGGGTTCTCCGGCTCGTCCTCGGGGGTGGTCTGCTCGCGCAGCAGGTCGCGGAGCATGGCGGCGATCTCGTCGAACCCGGCGGCGCCGTCCTCGGCGGCGCGGTGGGCGTCGAGGAGTTCGGCGTGGGCGTCGCGCGCCTCGGTCAACGCCTCGACGCGGGCGGCGAGTTCGGTGGTCGCGGTGCGCAGCAGGGCCTGGGCGTGCTCGGCGTCGCGCGGGAGGAGTTCCTCGGGCAGTTCGGTGTGGGCGTCGCCGTCCTCGGGGGCGTGCCGTTCGGCCTCGCCGCGCAGCCGGCCGAGCTGTTCGCTCGCGGTCGACATGCGGGTCTCCAGGAGCTGGACCAGTTCCTCGGCGCGGGCGGCGGCGGCCTGCCGGGACGGTCCGTCGGAGCCGTCCGGGGAGGTCAGGAGCAGTTCGGCGCGGGTGCGGACCTTGTTGCTGAGCCGGTCGAGGTCGGTGCGGGCGGCGCTCTCGTCGCTCTCGGCGCGGGCCTGTTCGGCGCGCAGGTCGGCGCCGACGCCGACCTTCTCGTACACCTGGGAGGCCGCCCGGTACGCCTCGCGCAGCGCGGGCAGCGACGCCTCGGGGGCGCCGTCGGTGTCCTCGGGTACGTCGTCGGGGGCGCCGGCGATCTCGGCGCGCTCGGCGCGCAGGGCGCGGGCGGTGCGGCGGGCGTCGTCGGCGGCGCGCTGGGCGGCGCGGCGGTCCTCGTCGGCGGCGCGGGCGCGCTCCAGACAGGACTGGGTGCGGGCCTCGGACTCGGCGGCGTCGTCGGCCAGTTCGCGCAGCTTGAGCTGCCATCCGGCGCGCTCGCGGAGGCGGTGGGCGAGTCCGGCGAGGGCGTCGGCGGCGCGGCGGGCGCGCTGTGCGGACTCCTGCCGCTCGTCGCGCAACTGTACGGCCTCGGCGGCGCTCTCGTCGGCCTCGGCGCGCAGGGCGCGGGCCTCGGCGAGTTCGGCCTCGGTCTCCTCGGCGAAGGCGCGGGCCTCGCCGGCGGTCTCGGCGAGTTCGGCGAGGCGTCCGGCAGGGCAGCCAGTGCGCCAGGAGGAGAGGCGGGCGGCGAGTTCGCGGTCCTTGCCGAGGCGGGCGGCGAGGGTGCGGATCTCCTCGTCGCGGGCGGCGGCGCGGGCGCGCAGAGCCTGGCGTTCCTCGTCGGCGGCGAACTCGTCGTGCATGGCCGGGTTCGGCGGGACGAGGAACACGTCGGTGGGCGTCGCGTCGACGGCCGGGGCGGGCGCGAGCAGTGCGGCGGCGGTGCCGACGGCGACGGCGGAGCGCGGCAGCAGCGCGGCGTCGCCGAGTGCCTCGCGGGCGCGGGCGTGGGTGTCGGGGTCGGTGATGATGACGCCGTCGACCAGTTCGGGGCGGGTGGCGAGCACGCGCGCGTGGTCGGCGGGGTCGACGGACTGGGCGAGGTAGCGCCAGCCGGGCAGCGCCGGGATGCCGTGCTCGCCGAGGAACTCCACGGTGGCCAGCACGTCGGGTCCGGGCGGCAGCAGGCCGCCGTCGCCGAGGGCGGCGAGGATGCGGGTGTCGTCGGCGGCGGCGGTGCGCAGCTCGAACAGGCTGCGCTCGGCGGCGGAGACGGCGCCGTCGAGGAGGGACTTCAACTCGTCGGCGTAGCGGTCGAGTTCGTCGACGGTGAGCGGGCTGTCGCTGTCGTCGTGGGGGTCCTCGGCGCTGTCGCGCTGCGCGGGTACGGCGGCGCGGACGGCGGGCAGGCTGAGCAGCTCCGCGAGGCGGTCCTCGGCGGCCAGGGCCTCGGCCAGGCGGCGTTCGGCCTGGTGGGTGCGTTCGGCGGCGGTCGCGGCGTCGGCGGCGCGGGCGGCGGTCAGCTCGGCGCGGGATTCGGCGGCGGCGGCCTCGCGGGCGCGCTCGACGGCCGTGCGGGCGGCCTCGCGGGCCTCGTCCCAGGCGGCGACGGTGGTCTTCTCGGCGTCGCTCGCGGCGAGCGCGGCGCGGGCCGGGTCGGCGTCGGGCGCGCTGTCGTCCAGCCAGCCGGCGCGGACCGCCTCGGCCGTCTCCTGTTCGACCTCTTCGAGGCGCTGGCGCAGATGTCCGGCCTCGCTGCGGGCGCGCTGTGCCTCGGTGGCGGCGGTGGTGGAGTCGCGGTAGGCGCCGTCACCGACCTCCTGGAGGGCTGCGGAGCGCTCCTCCTCCTCGTTGGCGAGGGATTCGGCACGGTCGGCGGCGGCGTGCAGGGCGCGTACGAGGTCGACGGCGGCCTTGGCGCGGGCGGCGAGCGCGGGGGCCGCGTCGCGTTCGGCCTCCTGGATCGCGGCGGACACGCGCGCGACGCGGTCGGCGGCGGCGCGGTGGCGCAGTACGGCCTCGGCGGCCTGCCAGGCGGAGTACAGGGTGCGGGCGTCGGCCAGTTCGCGCTTCTGCGCGGCGGCGGACTTCTCGGCGGCGGCGAGCGCCAATGAGGCGTGCCGGTAGGCGAGTTCGGCCGCGACGAGGGAGCTGCGCTCGCGGGCGCCCTCGGAGTGGGTGACGGTGTAGGCGGCGGCCGTGACCCGCTGGGCGAGGTCGGCGGCGCGGACCCGCTCGCGCACGGCGCGCGCGGAGAGCCTGCGGGCCAGGGTGCGGGTGCGGCGCTCGGCGCCGGTGTGGATCTCCCGGGCGCGGGCGCGGGCGTCGGCGGACTCCACGATGCGGCCGAGCAGGTCGACGGAGCCCGCCGTGAAGTCGCGTTCCGCGATGAGTTCGGCGCGCCGGCCCAGCTTGTTGCCGAAGCCGCTGACCAGGTCGGCGAGGCCGTCGGTGTCGCGGGTGTCGGTGACGGCGCGCAGCAGCAGGTCGGTGAAGTCGGAGTCCTTCTTGACCGCGAAGAGACCGGCGGCCTCGCCCTCGTCGGCGTTCATCTCCCGCTGGTAGCGGAAGAGTTCGGGGTCGAGGCCCAGCTCGCCGAGGTGCTCGGTCCAGCGCTCGTGGGTCTCCTCCCAGTGCACCTCCAGGTGCGGGTAGTTCTTGCCGGACTCGGTGAGGGCGTCGCGGAAGCCCTTCATGGTGCGGCGGCGGCCCTGCGCGCCGGAGGTGCCCTCGACGGGCGGGCGTACGGAGGTGGCCTCGGCGACCGGCAGGTTGTCCAGGCTGAGCCCGGGGCCGGGACGGAACGAGTACCAGGCTTCCGCGAACTTGCGCGGGTCGTTGGACACCTGGCGGCCGCGCCACTCGCTGGCCTTGCCGACGACCACGCACTCGCCGGTCAGCACGTGCTGCCACTCCAGGGCGACATGGCCGCAGTCGTCGGCGAGCAGGAACTTGCGGAGCACGCCGGAGCTGGCGCCGCCGAGGGTGTTGCGGTGGCCCGGCAGCATCACCGAGAAGATCAGCTTCAGCAGGACGGACTTGCCGCCGCCGTTCTCCAGGAAGAGCACGCCCGCGGGCGCGGGTCGGCGCGGCGGTCCGGACGGCTCCTCCTCGAAGAACTCCGCCTGGGTGGGCGCCGGGTCGGGCACGGGGGCGCCCACGCCGCGCATGTCGAGCACGGTGTCGGCGTAGCGCGCGCCGGCGGGCCCGATGGAGTAGAGGCGGACGCGGGACAGCTCGTACATGGCGGACTCTCGTCGTAAGGCTTCGAACAGGGTGCGGTGGTGCGTCGGGGGCGGCGGGGCCCGGGTGCCGTCAGGAGTGGAACGGCAGCCCCGCGTCGGCGACCAGGTCCAGGTCGTCGGACTCCTCGGCGGGCAGCAGGCTCGCGGAGGCGCCGGTGTCCGGGACTATGCCCAGCTCAAGCAGCTCGGCGAGGGCCGCGCCGCCCGCCATGTCGCGTACCTGGAGCTGGTAGCGGGCCGTGGTGCGGTAGGTGCCGCCGCCCTCGTCACCGGTGCGCTGGAGGAACCCGGAGTCGGTGAGGAAGCCGAGCGCCTTGGCGACGATACCGGTGGTGGAGGCGGCCGGGCGCCGGGCGTCCTTGGTGGCACCGGTGGCGCTGCGCCGCGCCCAGATCCGCCAGGCGGCCTCCAGGCCGGGCGCGTCGGTCGCCGGGTCGGTGTTCTCCCCCTCCTCCTGCGCCTGCTCCTCCAGGCGACGGCACGCCTGCCGTACGAAGGCGTCCACGCCGTTGACGGTCACCCGCCCGATGTACGAGTCGTCGGCCAGGTCCTCCGGCCGGGGGAACGCCAGCGCGGCGACGGAGAGATGCGCCAGGCCGTGCAGGAACCGGTCCCCGGAGTCGGCGGTGGTCCGGCGCGCGTAGTCGCCCATCCGCACCGCGAACACCGAGTCCTCGGCCGCCGTCACCGCCATCCCCGCCCGCGCCGACACCTCAAGGACGACGAGCCCGAGCCCACTGGCCACGGCATCCGCGAGTCGCGCGAACGGCGGGTCCTCCCGGTACCGCCGCAGCAGATCCGTGTACTCCTGATCCCGCGCGGGCTGCAACTTCGGCTGCAGCCCGAAGGCGACGAGCCGAGCCGCGTCGGCGGCGTCGGCGGGCGTGACGGCAGTGGTCACCGGCGGCGCCGGGGCCTCGGCGTCACTCCACTCGACGTACTCGCTCACGGTTGAGACTCCTTGCTGATCTGAGAAACGAGGGGCGGGACAACTCCATAAGGGGCGCGGGGCTGTGTTCGATCATGCGGCTCCGCCGCGTGGGCGCGACAAGCCACGACGAACCCGCACGCGCCCACCGGCAGAACCATCACGCCCCCTCCGTCCGATCCGCAGCCATCCCAGCCGCGTCCAACAGGGCGGTGCCCACGATGAGATCGGCCCCACCGAATCCGGGATCGTCCAACTCGATGCCGTCGTCCACGGCGAAGAGCAGCTTCTCCTCACCCTGCCGGTAGGCGGTACCGACAGGGGGACTCGCCGCGTGGATCGCCAGCAGAGCGACCAGATAGGCAAGGTCCTCGCCACCGACGTCCGGGGTCTTGCGAGCCTCGGCAAGCAGCCCGGACAGTCGGCGCGGGGCATCCGCCGGAAGGTCGAGAAGCTGCTTGGCGGCAGCGAGTTCGTCGTCGGTGAACCGACTGTCGTCCGGCGTCTCGATAAGGTCCGGCTCCGGCATCTCCGCCCCAAGATGCTCCCGCTCCACAGGCGGCGTCAGCAGAATGTCCACAAGGTCGGCCACCCGCACGGACACCGGCGTACGCAACCCCGTCCCGCGCGCGAAGAACGCGTCGGTGACCCGGATCGCCTGCTCCACGGGCAACGGCAGCACCGGCGCGACAAGATGCCCGTACAGGTCGATGCCGGCGGCCCCCGTGGGCGTGGCGAACGCCTGCCGGTCCTGCTCGGCGCGGAAGAGCGGGCCCGCCTCCAGCAGCCGGGACTGCAGCTGGGTGTGGCGGCGGATGCAGTCCTTGACGATGTCGACCAGGTCGGCGGCGCGCCGCTTGTGCTCGGGCTCCTCGGTCTCGTCGCGGGCCTTGCGGATGTTGGTGAGGATGGCGTTCTCGTGGCGGTAGCGCTCCGCCACGTGGTCCAGCGCCTCGGCGATCATGTCGGGCACGGCGTTGAGCCAGTCGACCGCGCGGACGTTGCGCCGGGTGGCCTCCAGGGCGCGGCGCAGCGTCTCGGAGTACTGCACGGTGCGGTAGCGGGCCTGCTCGGCGGCGAGCTGGGCGTCGGCGAGCCGGCCCCGGTTGATCAGCACCTCCAGCTTGACCTCGGCGGCGATCTGGGCGCTGGTGACGTCGGTGTCCAGGGCGCCGACGAGGACGTTGACGGCCTCGTCGGTGGTGCGCAGGTATACGGTGCCGCCGGGGCCTGGCACCTCTTCGATCAGCTTGAAGTCGTAGTCGCGGCGCACATAGCTGCCGTCCGCCGCGAAGGTGCCGTAGACCGCGCGGAAGCCCCGGTCGGCGCTGCCGACGTTGATCAGGTTCTCCAGGACCCAGCGGGCGGCGCGCTCGTGCTCGGGGGCGGGGCGGTGCGGGGCCTGGGCGGCGATGCGCGGGACGAGCCGGGCCACTATCTGGTCGTGGTCGGCGCCCGTGTCGAAGTCCATGTTGAGCGTGACCAGGTCGATGGCGGCGAGCGCCACCTCGGCCATGCCGTACACCGAGTACTCGCCGGCCAGGTTGGCCTTGCGCGCGTCCAGGTCGTGCAGCGGCGCGGTGCAGGCGAGCGCGCGCAGCCGCCGCGCCAGGCCCTCGTCGGCGGCGGGGCCCGGCGCCGGGCGCGGCGCCGCGCTGAGCTGGGGCGGAACGCTGTCCGTCGTTGCAGGCGAAGTCACGGTGCACAGATTAGGTCCTCGGTCCGACAACAACCCAAACGGCGCAGAAGCGACGGGCGTCACACCGGCGCGAGACCGCCCGCGCGGGGCGGTCAAGAGCCGGTCGTACGAGGGGTCATGGCGCCGGGGACCGGGCCGGGTGGACCGTACCGGAGCCGGATCGCCGCACCGGCACCCGACGGCCGACGGCGGGACGGAGGGCGGGCACCGGCCGCGAAGGAGCCGGCACGGCCAGCGCCTCCGCCGTCTCCGCCGACGCACGCGCGTCCAGCTCGGCGCCCGTGCCGTTGCGTACCTCCTCGGCCGCCAGGCGCAGCAGCCCGGGCAGCAGGTCGGTGCAGCGCCGGGCCGCCCAGCCGGTGCCCGCCGTGGCGAGCCACCACAGGCGCTCGGACCGGCTCGGGGCGGGGTGTTCGGGTTCCGGGGACGGCGGGGGTCCGGTGGCGAGGCCCGCGCGGGCGAGTACGGCGTGGCAGCGGGTGGCGAGGTGGCGGTGGCCGCGTTCGCCGGGGTGCAGCCGGTCCGCGCTCCACAGGGCGGGGTCGGTGAGCCAGGCGCCCTCGTGGGCGTGGAGGTGGACCGCGCCGTACCGGTCGGACAGCGCGTGGGTCACGGCGTTGACGGCCCGCTGGCGCCGCGCCAGGGGGCGGGCGAGGGCGGCGGGCAGGCCGAGGAGCGCGCCGGGGTCGGGCAGGCAGAGGGTGAGCAGGGTGGCGCCCCGGCCGGTGAAGGCGGCGTAGACCCGGTCGAGTCCGTCGGCGACCTCACGGATGTCGAAGGAGCCGCGCAGGGTGTCGTTGACGCCGACCGCCACGGACACCAGGTCGGGGCGGAGCGCGAGTCCCGCCGGGGTCTGCCGGTGCAGTACGTCGCGGACGCGGGCCCCGCTGACGGCGAGGTTGGCGAACTCCACCCGCCCGGGGTCCGCCCTGAGCCCGCCCGCCGGCAGGGCGGCCCAGCCGCGTGGCCCGCCGGGAGCGGGGTCGCCCACGCCCTCGGTGAGCGAGTCGCCGAGGGCCACGAAGCGCAGGGTTCTCATACGGCCCCCTCCCCCGCGTCCACCCGGCCGTCCACCCGGCCCGTGTCGCGCCCGAGCACCGGCGCCTCATGAGCGGCCAGGAACGCCTCCACCGCCGCCCCCCACCCGAAACACTCCGCACGCGCGCGTGCCGCCTCCCGCCGTACCCGCTCCGGCCGGGCGAGCAGCGTCTCGACCGCGTCCGCGAACCCCGCGCCGTGGTCGGCCGCGACGGCCCCCGCCGACCCGACCACCTCGGGCAGCGCGGACGACGCGCTCACCGCGACGGGCGTCCCGCACGCCATGGCCTCAAGCGCGGACAGCCCGAAGGTCTCGGCGGGGCCGGGGGCCAGGCACACGTCGGCGGCCGCCTGGAGCGCGCCGAGGGCGGCCCGGTCGCCGATGTGGCCCGCGAAGAGGACGGGAAGCCCGCGTTCCCGGGCGCGTGCCTCCAGGCGGGCCCGCAGCGGCCCGTCCCCGGCCACCACCAGCACCGCCCGCCGTCCGCGCCGCAGCAGCACCTCAAGGGCGTCCAGCGCGACACCCGGCCGCTTCTCCACGGAGAGCCGCGAGCACAGCAGGAGCAGCGTCTCGTCCCCGCGCGCGTACGCGGCGCGCGGACCGGTGTGCCGGAGCGCGGGATGCCGTTCCGTCAGGTCGACGCCCAGCGGGGCGCGTACGACGTTGCGCGCGCCGACGCGCAGGAACTCGCGAGCGGCGAACTCGGTCGTGCACACCACGCGCGCGTAGACGTGCGCGGTACGGGTGTTGAGGGCGTCGGCGGCGCGCCGGGAGAGGTGCTCGGGCACACCCCAGGTACGCAGCACGCCGTCGGCGGTCTCGTGCGAGACCATGACGGCCGGCACCCGGGCGCGTCGCGCCCACCGCCCGGTCCAGCGCAGGGTCGTACGGTCGGACACCTCAAGGCGGTCGGGGGCCAGCTCCTCCAGGAGGGCGGCGACGCGGGCCCGTGCGGTCAGGACGCGGTAGCCGCCGGTGCCGGGCAGCAGGGGGCCGGGAAGGGTGATGACGCGGCCCTGCCCGGTGTCGCGGTCGGTGTGCCGGGCGCCGGGGACGATCAGCACGGGTTCATGGCCCGCGAGGCGGTAGCCCCGGCCCAGTTCGCGCAGCGCGGTGCGCAGGCCGCCGGAGGCCGGGGCGACGAAGTTGGCGAGCCGGACGATGCGCAGCGGGCGGGGACTCATGTCGCGGGTCATGCCGCCACCGCCGTACGGCGCGCCGCGAGCACGTCGGCGTAGTGGGCGAGGAGGCGGTCGCCCACGGCCGTCCAGGTGCGCTGCTCGACGGCCGCACGCCCTGCGGCGCCGTAGGACGCCCGCAGCGTGGGATCGGCTGCGAGGGCGCGTACGGCGTCGCGCAGGGTGGGCGCGTCGTCCGGTGGGACGAGGAGTCCGGTGCGGCCGTGGTCGACGAGGTCGAGCGGGCCTCCGGCGGCGGGCGCGATGACGGGCACCCCGCTCGCCATGGCCTCCTGGACGGTCTGGCAGAACGTCTCGAACGGGCCGGTGTGCGCGAACACGTCCAACGAGGCGAAGATCCGGGCGAGTTCACCGCCCTCGCGGCGCCCGAGGAACACCGCGCCGGGCAGCGCCCCGGTCAGCTGGGCCCGGCTGGGTCCGTCGCCCACGACGACGACCCGTACCCCGGCGAGGCCGCACACCCCGGCGAGGAGGTCGACGCGCTTCTCGGGGGCGAGGCGGCCGACGTAGCCGACGATCAGCTCGCCGTGCGGGGCGAGTTCGCGGCGCAGCGCCTCGTCGCGCCGGTCGGGACGGAAGCGCGCGGTGTCCACGCCCCGGGGCCACAGCCGCAGCCGGGGCACCCCGTGCGCGGCGAGGTCGGCGAGGGCGGCGGTGGAGGGGGCGAGGGTGAGGTCGGCGGCGGAGTGGACGGAGCGGATGCGCCGCCAGGCGGGCGTCTCACCGGCGCCGAGGTAGGCGCGCGCGTACCCGGCAAGGTCGGTCTGGTAGACGGCGACGGCGGGAATGCCGAGGCGGGCGGCGGCGGCCATGCCCCGTACGCCGAGGACGAAGGGGCCGGCCAGGTGGACCAGGTCGGCGCGGTGCGCGGTGAGCGCGGCCGCCACGCGTCTGCTGGGCAGCGCGATGCGGACCTGGGGGTAGCCGGGCAGGGGCAGCGAGGGGACGCGGACGACGGGGTACGGCTCGGGGCGGCAGGGGGTGCCGGGCGCGGGAGCGGGGGTGACGACGAGGGGGGCGTGACCGCGCTCGGCCAGGTGCCGGGCGGTCTGGTGGGCGCAGTGGGCGACGCCGTTCACATCGGGCGGAAAGGACTCGGTCACGATGACGACACGCATACGGCTGTTCTCGCCATGACAGGCGTGTCCGCGTCGACGTGGATCTGTCCGGGCGGGGAACGTCCCATGAGCGTTGGGCCGCGCGGGGCCCGAAGGCGTGGCGCGCAGGGGGGCGAAAGGCGTGGCCCCGCGCGCGGGGCCGGCCGTCGTGCGCGGCCGGCCCCGATGAGCGTCACATGCGGTACCGCCGAGGGGCACACGCGGACCCGGCGGGTGTCACATCGTCTGCGCGTCCGGCCCGATGCGGCTGCGGACCGCCGTCTGGACCTCGGCCTCCTCGGCCGGGTCGGCGGCGAGGCGGCGCAGGCGCTCGACCACGCGGGCGTCGCCGGTCTCGGCGTGCCGGGCGGCCAGTTCGCGGGTGGTCTCCTCGCAGTCCCACAGGCATTCGACGGCGAACCCGGTGGCGAAGGAGGGGTCGGTGGCGGCGAGGGCGCGGGCGGCGCGGCCGCGCAGATGGGAGGAGGCCGTCTCGCGGTAGACATGGCGCAGCACGGGGGCCGCGCAGACGATGCCCAGGCGTCCGGCGCCGTCGACCAGGGTCCACAGGGTGGGCGCGTCGGGCCCTTCGCCCCGTACGGCCTCGCGCAGGGCGCCGAGGACGAGGTCGCCGTCCTGGACGGTGCCCCGGCAGGCCAGGACGCGTCCGGCGGCGGCGCCGAGCGCGTCGGGCCGCTCGGCCCAGCGGCGCGCGTGCTCCACGGCCGCCCCGGTCCGCATCCGCTCGAAGGCGTCCACGGCGGCCTCGACGACCCCGGTGGTGCCGTCGGCGACGGCGGCCTCGATCAGCGGGAGGGCCTCGGGGTCCGCGCTGTCGGCGAGGTAGCGCAGGGCGGTGCAGCGGGCGCCCTCGGTGCCGGTGCGGGCGGCGGCCAGGATCTCGGCGCGGTCCTCGGGCCCGGCCACGGCGGCCAGACAGCGGGCGGCGGGCACATGGAGGACGGCGCCGCGCTCCAGGCCCTGCTGGGCCCAGTCGAGAACGGCGGCCACGCTCCAGCCGGGGCGCGGTCCGGTGGGCCGCATCTGCCGCTGCCAGCGGTCGAAGCTGCCCGCCTCCTGCGCGGTGCGCACCCGGGTGGCGACGGACGTGCGCGGGTCCTCGGCCCACAGCCGCCAGGGCCGGGGCTCGAAGGCGTCGCGCACGGTGGCGGCCAGCTCGGCGTCGCCCGCCGGGCCGGCGGGGAAGCGGGCCAGGACGGGGGCGGCGAGGGCGCGCAGGCCCGCGTCGTCGTCGCGCAGGGCGAGCTCGTCCAGGGCCCAGGCCCAGTTGGCGCCGTGGGCGGCGTACCGGCGCAGCAGCGCGAGTGCGTCCAGGCGGCCGTAGGAGGCGAGGTGTCCGAGGACGGCGAGGGCGAGTCCGGTGCGGGACTCGTCGCCGTCGAGGATGTCCTCGGCGCCGAAGAGGTGGGCCTCGATGGCGTCCAGCTCGCCGTTCAGGTCGAGGTAGAGCCGGGCGTAGTACAGGGAGCGGTTCTCCACCTGCCAGTCGTGGCGGGGATCATGGAGCACACAGTGGCCGAGGGCTTCGAGCGCTTCCGCGCGGGGGGCGGTGAGCGCGTGCAGGGTGCCGTCGCCGCGGCCCCGCTGCAACAGGCCCAGCAGGGTGCCGCTGGGCGCTATGACCGGATCGAACATGGGAAACAGCCTCACATCAAGCGTCGACGCAACCGGGGAACACGCACTACCTGGCCGCGTGACACAACGTCGGAGCGCCCGCCGTCTCTTGCTTGCCGAAGACCATTTCTCTCTGCCTCTCGTAGGTGGCCCATGCGGACCGCGTCACGGCCCGCGTGGTGCGGCAACTCCTGCCCGGCCACCGCGTCCGTGAATCACGTCGTCATGATGACCCGCGGTCTGTGCTGCCGCGACCGTATTTCCGGCGGCTTGTACCGCCTCCCCCCGCTGCTCGCACCGCTCCCCCGCCGTCGCGCGCCCTGTCCGTCCCGGACGCGCGGCTCACTGCGCGCCGAAGCGCTCCAGGAGTTCGGTCCTGTTGAACATGCGCGCGGTGTCGACCGCCGACGGCGTGCCCGCGGCCGGGTCGGCGCCGGCCTCCAGGAGGACATCGATCACCTCGGCCTCGTCCTTGAAGACGGCTCCGGCGAGCGGGGTCTGCCCCCGGTCGTTGATCCGGTCGGCGTCGGCCCCGTGGGCGAGCAGCGCGCGGACGGTACCGGCGTGTCCGTGGTACGCGGCGAGCATCACCAGACAGTCGCCGCGGTCGTTGGTGAGGTTCGCCGGAACGCCCGCCTCGACGTACGCGACCAGCTCCTCGGTCCGCCCCCGCCGGGCCAGATCGAAGATCTTGGTCGCCAGCTCCACGACCTCGGGGTCGGGGGCTTCGCTCATCGGCCGGACCGCCTCTCGTTGCAACCGTTCAGGTGAATCGTCAGGGTACTTCGTCGCACCGGGCCGGGCCGGGTGCGACCGAGGTGAGGGGCGTGGCAGACCCGGTCGGACGCACGGATGCGGCCCCGCGGCGGAGTGCGGGCTCCGCCACCTGGAGGAAAAGCAGCACTTTTCACCCAGTTGCACCTTTTATCGTATGGATACATCCTGTGATCCTGGAAGTACTCATGGTGACTGTCCCCCCTTCGACCAGGAGGTCCCCCATGATTTTCTCCATGTCCGGCGTGGTCCTGCTCGGCATCATCGTCTTCCTCTTCTTCCGCAAGGACGGCCTCAAGGGCACGCACGCGTGCATCTCGGCGCTGTTCGGCTTCTACCTCGCGAGCACGGCCATCGCTCCGAGCATCAAGGCCGGCGGCGAGAGTCTGGCGAGCCTCCTCGGCGGCATCAAGTTCTGAAGCGCCTCTCCCCCGAGGGCGGGCACCCGCGCCGTCCGAGGGGGACCACCCCGCCCGTACGCCCCACGCGCACGCACCACCCGCCCGTACGCCCCACTCCGCACCACGCACAGGAGACAGCAGTGGCCCGGCGCCCTCTTCCCCGCATTCTGAGCAAGGACAGCGCGCAGCTCGCCCGCACGCAGCTCGCCCGGAGCCGGGACATGGCCCGGACGGCGGCCGACAGCGCCACCGACGTCCTCCACCCGCTGATCACCCTCTCGCGCGGGCTCGGCCGCCTCGCCGCGGCCGCGCGGGCGAAGTGGGCCGCGACGCCCAAGGACAAGCGCGGCCCGCTGCTGTTCCTGGCGGCCGCCGTGGTCCTGGTCGTGGCGATGATGCCGTACGGCCCGCTGCTCGCCGCCATCGCGCTGATGGCGGCGGCGGCCTGGTACGGCCGGGACCGCACCCCCGCCAAGCCCGAGGGTCCCGACCCGGCCCGGGCCGAGCGGCTGCGCTCCCTGTACGAGGCCCTGGTGCCCGTCTTCTCGACGGCCGACGACCCGGCCCCGCTGTACGCCCACGGCGGTGACTGGGAGAAGGCCCTCGCGGAGCACGAGTTCGACGAGGGCGGCCGCGTCGGCCATCTGGTGATCCGCTACCCCGCCTACTTCCCCGACGGCGACCCCGAGGCCCGCGCGCGGGTCGAGCGGCTGCTCGGCGCCAAGGCCGGACGCGGCCGCGAGTACCGCTTCGGCTGGGACGAGGAGGGCAACCGGCTCACGCTGTCCGTGCTCCCGCCGCTGCCGGCCGGGATCGCCGCCCAGCGGTTCGTCACCGCGCCCGGCGAGACCGTGCTCGGCTTCACCGACCAGAGCGAGGTCCAGCGCACGCTTCCGCTCTCCTTCGAGGAGGAGGAGCGCGACGTGCCGCCGGTCGTCTGGCGCACCGGCGTCCGCTCCACCGAGCCGCACCTGCTGGCCATGGGCCACCCCGGCAGCGGCACCTCGACCCTGCTGCGCTCCATCGCGCTCCAGGCCCTCCAGCACGGCGACGTGCTCATCGTGGACGGCGGCGGCACCGGCGAGTACGCGTGCCTGACCGGCCGGGACGGCGTGCTGGGGGTGGAGTGCGCCCCGGCCGGCGCGGTCACGGGCCTGGAGTGGGCGGCGCAGGAGACCGAGCGGCGGCTCCTCGCGGTCAACCGGGCCCGGCAGGCGGGCGACCCGATGCCCGAGGACACCCGGCGCCCGCTGTGGCTGATCCTGGACCGGCCGACCGTCTTCACCCACCTCGCGGAGGCGGAGCACCGCACCGACCCGCAGGCGCTGCTCCAGGTCCCGCTGCGGCACGGCCGCGCGGCCAACGTCACGGTGGTGCTGGCCGAGCAGTTCGACAGCGCGGACAGCCTGAGCGAGGCGGTCGGCCGGCACACCCGCGCGCGCGTGGTGCTCGGTCCGGCGACCGCGCAGCAGGTGGCCGCGGTGCTCGGCGAGCCCCCGCACACGACCCCGCCCGACACCATCCCGGCGGGCCGCGGCTACGCCCGCCTCGGCTCGGGCCCGGTGCTCCGCCTCCAGGTCCCGGCCACGCCCGACCCGTACGACGACGCCACGAGCGAGACCGACCGGCAGGCGGTACTGGCGCTGCTGCCGCCGCGCACGACACCGGCCGAGGCGCCGGAACCCGAGCGGACGGCCCGACTCACCAAGTCCGACGACACGTTGGCCGCGCCCGTGGTGGCCGAGGCGGTCGGCGCCGACTCCTGACGGGGTACGGCACGAGGGCCGGGCGGGATCAACTCCCCGCCCGGCCCTGCCCGTTCCCACGCCGCCCCTACGCCACGAACGTGCGCGGACCCTCCGACGCCCCGCCCGCCGCCCCGGTCTCCACCAGCCGCGCCGCGGCCGCGAGCCGCACCGCCGCCTCGTCCGCCACCGCTCCCCCGACGGTGAACGGCAGCCGCACATACCCCTCGAAGGCGCCGTCCACGCCGAAGCGCGGCCCGGAGGGCACCCGGACGCCGACCCGCTCCCCCGCCTCGGCCAGCCGCGAGCCCGACAGGCCACCGGCACGCACCCACAGGGTCAGTCCGCCGTCGGGCACCTCGAACTCCCAGTCCGGCAGCTCGCGTCGGACGGCCGCCACCAGACAGTCGCGGTTCTCCCGCGCCTGTGCCCGGCGCAGCTCCACCGCCTCCTCCCAGCCGCCGGTGCTGAACAGCCAGTTCACGGCGAGCTGTTCGAGCACCGGGGTGCCGAGGTCGGCGTAGGCGCGGGCGGCGACCAGGCTGCGGATGACGTCGGGGGCGGCACGCACCCAGCCGATGCGCATCCCGGCCCAGAACGCCTTGCTGGCCGAGCCGACGGTGATGACGGTCGAGCCGGCCGGGTCGAACGCGCAGACCGGACGCGGCATTTCACGGCCCAGCTCCTCGTCGAACCACAGCTCGCTCATCGTCTCGTCCGTGACGAGGACCGTCCCCGCCGAGCGGGCCGCGTCGACCAGCCGCCGCCGCTGGTCCTCGTCCGCGAGCGCGCCGGTCGGGTTGTGGAAGTCGGCGACCACGTAGGCGAGCCGGGGCGCGGCCTCGCGCAGCACCTGGCGCCAGCGGTCGAGGTCCCAGCCGGTGAGCCCCTCGGCCATGGCGACGGGGACGAGCCGGGCACCCGCCTCGCGCATCAGCTGGAGGATGTTGGCGTACGAGGGCGACTCGACGGCGACGCGCTCGCCCCGGCCCGCGAAGAGATGACAGATCGCGTCCATGGCGCCCATCGCGCCGGTGGTCACCATGATCTGCTCGGGCATGGTGGGGATACCGCGCGCGGTGTAGCGCTCGGCGATCATTTCGCGCAGGGCGGGGAGTCCGGCCGGGTAGTCGCCATGGGTGTGCGCGTACGGCGGCAGCTCCTCCAGGGCGCCCTGGACGGCGCGGGTGAGCCACGGCTCGGGGGCGGGCAGGGCCGCGCAGCCGAGGTCGATCACCGAGCCCAGCGTCTCGGGCGGGAGGGGTTCCAGGCCGCGCGCGGGCAGCGGGTTGCCCGCGGGGACGGCGGTCCAGCTGCCCGCGCCGCGCCGGGACTCCAGGAAGCCCTCGGCACGCAGCGCCTCGTAGGCGGCGGCGACCGTGGTGCGGCTGACGGACAGGGCGAGGGCGAGTTCGCGCTCGGCGGGCAGCCGCGCGGCGACCGGCACCCGGCCCTCCAGGACGAGCAGCCGTACACCGTCGGCCAGGGCGCGGTAGGCGGGCGGTCGGCGGGTGCCGGGGCCCGCGGGGCGCTTCTGCTGGGAGTTGAGGAGCCGGGCCAGCTGCGCGGCGCCCACCGCCGAAGTCCACTGCGCCATGAAGATCAGTCCACCTTCCCCGGATTGGCCATGGATGACCGTACCTGCCGAGCCACAGAGTGACACGCATCAGTCCACTGCTTCCACCCCAGGGGGGTATCCCGTGTCCACTCGGGGCCATCTCGGCCGACGCCTGGTCCAGCTCTACGGCGGACTCGCGCTCTACGGCGCCAGTTCGGCACTCCTCGTCCGCGCGGACCTCGGCATGGAGCCGTGGAACGTGCTGCACCAGGGCCTGTCCCGGCTCACGGGGCTCAGCATCGGCGTCGTCATGACGCTCGTCGGCGCGCTCGTGCTGCTGCTCTGGATCCCGCTGCGCCAGCGCCCCGGCCTCGGCACGGTCTCCAACGTCCTGGTGATCGGCTTCGCCCTGGACGCCACCCTGTCCGTCCTGCCCGCCGTGCACGGCCTCGTGGGCCGCGCCCTGCTGCTGGTGGCGGGGATCGTCCTCAACGGCGCGGCGACCGGGCTGTACATCGCGGCGGCCTTCGGACCCGGCCCGCGCGACGGCCTGATGACCGGGCTGCACCAGCGCACCGGCCGCTCGATCCGGCTGCTGCGCACCTGCGTGGAGGTCGTCGTGGTCGCGACGGGCTTCGCGCTCGGCGGCACGGTGGGCGTCGGCACGGTCCTGTACGCGCTGTCGATCGGCCCGCTCGCCCAGCTGTTCCTGCGCGTGTTCGCCCTCCCGTCGAGCGGCCCCGCCACCATGGTTGCCACCGGGGCACCCGCCCGCGCGATACTGCGCCCGTGACCTCGCCGATACGCCACCCCTACCTGGACCATCCCGCCCCGCTCGCCTTCGCCCACCGGGGCGGCGCGGCCGAGGGCCTGGAGAACACCGCCGCGCAGTTCCGGCGCGCGGCCGAGCTGGGCTACCGGTACATGGAGACCGACGTGCACACCACGGCGGACGGCCGGCTCGTCGCCTTCCACGACGCGACCCTGGACCGCACGACGGACGGCACGGGCCGGATCGCGGACCTGCCCTGGCGGGCGGTGAGCGAGGCGCGGGTGGCGGGCAAGGAGCCGGTGCCGCTGTTCGAGGAGCTGCTTGAGACGTTCCCGGAGGTCCGCTGGAACGTGGACCTCAAGGCGGAGTCGGCGCTGCTGCCGTTCCTGGAGCTGGTCGAACGGACGAACGCCTGGGACCGGGTGTGCGCGGGCTCCTTCTCCGAGGCGCGGGTGGTGCGGGCGCAGCGCCTGGCCGGGCCGCGCCTGGCGACCTCGTTCGGCACGCGCGGGGTGCTCGGGCTGCGGCTGCGCTCCTGGGGACTGCCCGTGCCGGTGCGCGGCTCGGCGGTGGCCGCGCAGGTCCCGGAGGCCCAGTCGGGCGTCCCGGTGGTCGACGCGGCGTTCGTACGCGCCGCCCACGCGCGCGGGGTGCGGGTGCACGTGTGGACGATCAACGAATCCGCGCGGATGCACCGGCTCCTGGACCTCGGGGTCGATGGCATCATGACCGATCACATCGACACGTTGCGCGAGGTCATGGAGGACCGGGGCGTCTGGGTCTGAACCACCCGGAGTGTCCTCGCAGCCCGCCGCGCGCACGGCACTGCGGCGGGGAAGCGAGGGCGCGGGGTGGGCACCGACACCGTGCGGGCGGAGGTGGCCGACGAGGCCGCCGGACTGCGGCGCGAACAGCGCGGCTGGTACTTCTACGACTGGGCGTGCTCGGTCTATTCGACGAGCGTCCTGACCGTGTTCCTCGGCCCGTACCTCACGGCGGTGGCGCGCGAGGCGGCCGACGCCGAGGGGTATGTGCACCCGCTGGGCATCCCGGTGCGCGCGGGGTCGTTCTTCGCGTACTCGGTATCCCTGTCGGTGATCGTGGCCGTGCTGATCATGCCGCTGGTGGGCAGCGCCGCCGACCGCACCGGCCGCAAGAAGCCGCTGCTGGCCGCCGCCGCGTACACCGGGGCGGCCGCGACGGCCGGCATGTTCTTCCTGGACGGCGACCGCTATCTGCTCGGCGGACTCCTCCTGATCGTCGCCAACGCGGCCCAGTCGGTCGGGATGATGCTCTACAACGCCTATCTGCCGCAGATCTCCGCGCCCGCCGAGCGCGACGCGGTCTCCTCGCGCGGCTGGGCCTTCGGTTACGCGTCCGGCTCCCTGGTCCTCGTCGCCGACCTGGTGCTCTTCTCCGCGCACGACTCCTTCGGACTGACCCAGACGGAGGCCGTGCGGATCTGTCTGGCCTCGGCCGGACTGTGGTGGGGCGCCTTCACGCTCGTACCGCTGCGCGCCCTGCGCGACCGGCACGCGCGCGTGGCGGCCGCCGCGCCGACGGGCCTGCGCCAGCTCGCGGCGACCGTACGGGACATGCGCCGCCATCCGCGCACGCTGGCCTTCCTGCTGGCCTACCTCGTCTACAACGACGGCATCCAGACGGTCATCACCCAGGCCTCGGTCTACGGCTCGGAGGAGCTCCGCCTCGGCCAGTCCACGCTGATCGGCGCCGTGCTCCTCGTCCAGGTGCTGGCGGTCGCGGGCGCGCTGGCCATGGGGCGCCTCGCGCGGAACTACGGCGCGCAGCGCACGGTCCTGGGCTCGCTGGTGGCGTGGACGCTGACGCTGGGCGCCGGGTACTTCCTGCCCGCCGGGGTGCCGGTGTGGTTCTTCGTGCTGGCCGGCGCGATCGGCCTGGTGCTCGGCGGCAGCCAGGCCCTCTCCCGCTCGCTGTTCTCGCACCTGGTCCCGCCCGGCAAGGAAGCCGAGTACTTCTCCGCTTACGAACTGAGCGACCGGGGTATGAGCTGGCTCGGCCCCCTGCTGTTCGGGCTGACCTACCAGCTGACCGGGAGCTACCGTTCGGCGATCGTGTCGCTGGTGGCCTTCTTCGTCGTCGGCTTCGTCCTGCTGGCGCGGGTGCCGGTGCGGCGTGCGATCGACGAGGCGGGGAATCCGGTTCCGGACAGGATTTAGCGTTCCACACGAAAGGGCGGTAGTGTACGCGTTTGGCCTGCCAGGCGTACCGTTACTGCGCGTCAAAGCCAGCGAAACGCTGGGTGACATCTGCTGTCAGATGTGACAAACCGGGCGCCTGTGGGTAGAACAAGGGGCGGCTACGACGGCGACGCATGACCCTGAACGGGAATCTTTACCGCCGACCGGACGTTGACCGGATGACGACGACAGCGACACCTGTCCTGTGGGCGACAAAGCCCGGGAGGCACGATTCATGAGTGAGCGAGCTCTTCGCGGTACGCGCCTCGTGGTGACCAGCTACGAGACGGACCGCGGCATCGACCTGGCCCCGCGCCAGGCCGTGGAGTACGCATGTGAGAAGGGGCATCGCTTCGAGATGCCCTTCTCGGTCGAGGCGGAGATTCCGCCGGAGTGGGAGTGCAAGGTCTGCGGGATCCAGGCACTCCTGGTCGACGGCGACGGCCCTGAGGAGAAGAAGGCCAAGCCCGCGCGTACCCACTGGGACATGCTGATGGAGCGGCGCACCCGCGAGGAGCTCGAAGAGGTCCTTGAGGAGCGCCTGGCGGTTCTGCGCTCGGGGGCGATGAACATCGCCGTACACCCGCGCGACAGCCGCAAGTCCGCGTAACCCCTCCGGGGGCAAGCACGCGAGAGAGCCGCGGGCGCCGTACATCGTGAGGATGTACGGCGCCCGCGGCTCTGTGCTGTCCGGACCCGCTCAGCGGTTCAGGGGCGGGCGCGGCTCGTCCGGGGCGTCGTCGCGGCGTTCGCGGACGACCTCGCCCTGGACCACCTTGCCGTCGGGGCGGTGGATGCGGGCCTGCTGGAAGGCGTCGCCGAGGGAACCGGGGGCGGCCACCCGCAGCTTGCGGTTCACCAGGTGCCCGGTGCGACGGCGTACCAGGGTCTGCACCGGGGGCAGCAGCAGAAGCAGTCCGGCCGCGTCGGAGAGCACGCCGGGGATCATCAGGAGCAGACCGGCGAGCATCAGCAGGCCGTTGCCGCCGCCGGAGGCGGTGCCCTCCGCGGGGGTGGCGCCTTCGGCGGGGGTGGTGCCGCGGCGCAGCGCCTCGTCCAGGTTGCGGAAGGCGCGGCGGCCCGCGCGCTTGACGACCACGGCGCCCGCGACGAAGCCCGCGACCAGCAGCAGGAACACGGCCAGACCGCCGGCCGCGTCCGCGATCACGATCAGAAGCCAGATCTCCAGCACCGCCCAGGCGGCGATGCCCAGCGGCAGATAGCGGCGCAGGGCCGAACGCCGGGGGCGCCCGGTCTGCGGAGGGGTGGGTGCGCCAGTCGTCATGCTTCCAGTGTGCCTGGGCCCGGCTCAGCGCGGGGTAAGGGGGTGATCGCCCCGCCCACCGGGCCCGGCCGGCGCTACCGGCCCTTGACGGCTCCCTTGGCCCTGAGCTTGTTCACCCGGTCCCCGACGCCCCACGCGGTGACCCGCCACAGCGCCTCGACCAGGATGTCCTTGCTCATCTTGGAGTCGCCGAACTCGCGCTCCACGAAGGTGATGGGCACCTCGACCACGTGGTAGCCGGCCTTGACCGAGCGCCGGGCCAGGTCGACCTGGAAGCAGTAGCCCTGCGAGGCGACCTCCCCCAGGCCGAGCCCCTCCAGGGTCTCGCGGCGGAAGGCGCGGTAGCCGCCGGTGATGTCGCGCAGCGGCAGGTCGAGGGCGAGGCGGGAGTAGAGGCTGCCGCCGCGCGAGATGGCCTCGCGGGACTTGGGCCAGTTGACCACCCGGCCGCCGGGCACCCAGCGGGAGCCGAGCACCAGGTCGGCGCCCTTGAGCGCGGTGAGCAGACGGGGCAGCTCCTCGGGCTGGTGGGAGCCGTCGGCGTCCATCTCGACCAGGACGCCGTAGCCGTTCTCCAGGCCCCAGCGGAAGCCCGCGAGGTAGGCGGCGCCGAGGCCTTCCTTGCCCTTGCGGTGCAGCACCTTGACGTGGTCGTCCGCCGCCGCCAGCTCGTCGGCGAGCTTGCCGGTGCCGTCGGGGCTGTTGTCGTCCGCCACGAGGACGTGTGCTTCGGGGACCGCCTCGCGTACCCGGCCCACGATCGCCTTGATGTTCTCCGCCTCGTTGTAGGTCGGGATGATCACCAGGACCGTGCCGAGCGGGCCGAACTGCCTCCCCCGGGCCGTGGCCGCGAGGGTCTCGCCGTCGTTCACTGCTGCCCCTTCGTGTCGTACGCAGGCGTCCACCATAGTGGTCACGGCCTGCGATGACGTGACAGCACATTCCTACGGTGGTGTCGATAGCGCAAGAGTTGGGTAGGAACGGGGTTTTCGTCACCGCTGTCCGCTGCGGATGGGGGCCCGGCGCCCTTCGGGCCGGCCTGGGACCCGCCGGCTGCGGGTCGACCTAGAGCCGTTGTCTACTGAGCGACCGGGCCCCACCCGGGTCACACCTGGCCGGCCGGCGGAGCGTTCCCCCGTCGGCGCGGGCGCTGAGCCTGGCTCCCAGTGACGGTGCCCCGGTGCGGCACACCGTCCCTGACCCAGCGGCGCTGCGACGAGTACGCGAACACTCGGCGGCCGGGCGTCCGGTGGTGGACGCGGCCGAACCTACCGGCCCCCGCCCTTCGACTGTCAACAGCCCCGTGGCCTGCGCAAACACCAGCGAGGTCGGGGCTTGTCGCAAGGATGCGCAGGTCGGGCGGCGGTGCGGCGGCGCGGACTCCGGCCGGCACCGCCGCCGTAGATCACTCGCCCGGCCGTACGTACACCGTCCGGCCGCCCACCACCGTGCGCAGACAGACGGGCAGTTCGCGGTCGGGGCCCAGGTCAGGCAGGCCGGGGGTGCCGGAGCGCGGGTCGGTGGACCAGCGGGCGACCCGGTCGTCGGGGGCCTGGACGACCAGTGCGCCGGTGCGCCAGACGGCGTAGTCGGCCGGGGCGCCGGGCACCAGCACGCCCGCGTCGTCGCGGCCGATGGCCCGCCAGCCGCCGCGCGTGTGCGCGGTGAAGGCGGCGCGCACCGAGACGCGGTGCGCGGGGGTGTGGTGGAAGGCGGCGGCGCGGACGGTGCCCCAGGGGTCGAGCGGGGTGACCGGGCTGTCCGAGCCGAAGGCGAGCGGCACCCCGGCGCGCAGCAGGGCGGCGAAGGGGTTGAGCGTGCGGGCCCGCTCGACGCCGAGGCGCCGGGCGTACATGCCGTCGTCGCCGCCCCAGACGGCGTCGAAGGCGGGCTGTACGGAGGCGATCAGGCCCAGCTCCGCGAAGGCGGCGACGGACTCGGGGGTGAGCATCTCGGCGTGCTCGACGCGGTGCCGGGCGGCCCGGACGCGGGCGAGGCCCACCTTGTCGGCGGCGGCGCGCATCCCGTCGACGACGGCGGTGACGGCCGCGTCCCCGATGGCGTGGAAGCCCGCCTGGAGGCCCGCCTCGGTGCAGGCGACGACATGGGCGGCGACCGCGTCGGCGTCCAGGTAGGCGGTGCCGGTGCGGCCGTTGTCGTCGGTGTACGGCTCGTGCAGGCAGGCGGTGTGGGAGCCGAGGGCGCCGTCCACGAAGAGGTCGCCCGCCGCGCCGAGGGCGCCGAGTTCGCGGGCCTTGTCGACGTCCTGTTCGGCCCAGTAGCCGATGACGCGGGGTCCGGGCCGTTCGGCGGCGAGCTTCAGCAGGCCGGTGAAGTCGTCCTCGGAGGAGATCGCGGGGCCGCCGCACTCGTGCACGGAGCCGATGCCGAGCGAGGCGGCGCGGCCGAGCGCCGCACGCTGGGCCTCGGCGCGCTGGGCGGGGGTGAGCGCGGCGAAGGCGGCCTCGCGGACGGCGTGGTGGTCGTCGGCGGTCAGCGGCGCGTCGGCGCGGTTCACGGCGGCGGGTACGAGGTCGAGCAGGGCGGTGCTGACGACGGCCGAGTGGACGTCGGCGCGGGAGAGGTACAGGGGGCGGCCGCCGGTCGCGGCGTCCAGCTCGGCGCGCGTCGGTGGGCGGCCGCCGGGCCAGCGGGCGGCGTCCCAGCCGTGGCCGAGGAGCACCCGGTCGGCGGGGCGGGCGGCGGCGAAGGCGCGGACCCGGTCGAGGGCCGCCTCCAGGGACGGCGCGTCCGACAGGTCGAGGCCGGTCAGGGCGAGTCCGGTGGCCGTGGTGTGGACGTGGGCGTCCGTGAACGCCGGGGTGACGAGGGCGCCGTCGAGGTCGATCACCTGGTCCACGCCGTCGGCGAAGGCGTCGGCGGCCCCCTCGGAGCCGACCCAGGCGACCTGGCCGCGCTCCACGACCATGGCGGTGGCGAAGGGGTCGGCGGGGCTGTGGACCTCGCCCCGGCGCAGCAGGACGGTCTCGGGCTCGCTCGTGGGGTCGGCGCACTGGTCACTCATGCCCCACAGTCTCTCGCGTGCGCGCGGGAGGACGGGAACCGGGGCGGACGGGACCGAGGGGGCCTATGGGGCCACCGGGGCCCGCCGGAGCCCGCCGGAGCCCGCCGGGGGTCAGACCCTCGGTGGGCGCGCCTCGTACGGCGTGGAGAGCACGACCGTGGTGCGGGTGGAGACCCCGGCCAGGGAGCGCAGCCGGGCGAGCAGCTCCTCCAGCTCGTGCGGGGTGGCCACACGGACCTTGAGGATGTAGTTCTCGTCCCCGGCGACGCTGTGACAGGCCTCGATCTCGGGGACGCCCGCGAGCCGCTCCGCGATGTCGTCCGGGGCGCTGGGGTCGAAGGGTTTGACCGAGATGAAGGCGGTGAGCGGCAGCCCGACGGCCTCGGGGTCGACGACCGCCGCGTAACCGCGGATCACGCCCCGCTGTTCGAGCCGGCGCACCCGCTGGTGCACGGCCGACGTGGACAGGCCCGTGGCCTTGCCCAGGTCTGTGTAGCTCATCCGCCCGTCCTTGACGAGCAGCTGCACGATCTGACGGTCCAGCTCCTCCATGTCGCAAGAACCTACAGGCCGCACGATCCTTTCCGGTACCCGAGCTGCGCAGGTCATGCGGGGTACGCTGACAGCGGCATGTGACGAACACCACATGACTTGTGCGCGCTGCGTGATGTTCTCACGATTACCGCCGAGAGTGGACGGGAAGTGCTTGCTGTGGTCGAGGCCGCAGCGCCTTCACGGCCCAGCCTTAGGGGGAGAATCCCATGCAGAGTGTCAAGCGCCCCGTCCGTCCCGCCGCCCGGCGGCAGCCGCGCGTCGTCGAGCCCGTGCCGGAGTACGTCGAACCGGACTTCGACGACGACTCCGAGAGCCTGGACGCCGAGGACACCTACGACACGTTCGAGATGTACCGGGTGATCTGCCCGGACTGCGCGCAGCCCATCGCGCTCCTCGCCGACGAGGAGGTCCTGCCGGAGCACGCGCGGTGCGCCTCGCCGTGGAACCCGTTCGGCCTCACGGCCTGCGCGGGCACCGGCCGCGCGGCGGCGGACGCCCGCCCGGCCGACGCGTCCGTCGCGCCGCAGGAGCAGGACACCGCCCTGCTGCTGACGCTCCCCCAGGGCCTGGACTGGCGGACCCAGCCCTTCTCGCACGTCGGCGGCCCGGGCTCGCGCCCGATGCGCGTACCGATGATGCGCGACCGGGCCGCCTGAGGCCCCTTCTCCGGACGAACGCCCCGCCTCCCGGTGCGCGCGCCGCGCCGAGGGGTGGGGCGTTGTGCCGTAGGGGGGCGTTGTGGCGTACGAGCGGGGTGTTGTGCCGTAACGAGCGGGGCATCGCCGTACGAGCGGAGTGTTGTGCCATCCGGGTGAGGCGTGACCCCGTGCGGATGACGTGCTGTGCCGTACGGGTGAATCAGGACGGCCGGCGGCGGCCGACGCGAGTGAACTGACGCTCGAATTGGCGCGGGGGTGACCCCGGCGGGCGGCCCCGCGTTGGCCTGGCATGACCCCCATGCACACGGCCACCGGGCGTCAGCGCCGGCCCCTCGTCCCACGGCCCGCGGAACCGGCCGCGCCCCGGCCGCCGCAGGACCCGCCCATCTACCTGGAGATGCTGCGGGCCTGGGCCGACCGGGGCCGCACGCTGCCGGGCCGCCACGACCCGGAGTGGGTCGAACTGGCGGCCCCACAGGTGGTCAGGGGGCAGTTCAGCGAGCCTCAGGGCCCGCCACATGACGGGCGATGACCATCCGCTGGATCTGGTTGGTGCCCTCGACTATCTGGAGCACCTTGGCCTCGCGCATGTAGCGCTCGGCCGGGAAGTCGGCGGTGTAGCCGTAGCCGCCGAGGATCTGCACGGCGTCCGTGGTGACCCGCATGGCCGTGTCGGTGCAGTGCAGCTTGGCCATGGCGGCCTGCTTGGCGAACGGCAGTCCCGCGTCGCGCAGCCGGGCGGCGGCCAGGTAGAGCGCGCGGCCGGCCTCGATCTGGGTGGCCATGTCGGCGATCATGAAGCGCAGGCCCTGGAAGTCCGCGATGGGGTGGCCGAACTGCCTGCGCTCCGTGGCGTAGCCGACCGCCGCGTCCAGGGCGGCCTGGGCCACGCCGATGGCGCACGCGGCGATACCGAGGCGGCCCGAGTCCAGGGCCGACAGGGCGATGGAGAAGCCCTGCCCCTCCTCGCCGATCCGCCGATCGTCGGAAACCCGTACGCCGTCCAGGTGAACCTGGGCGGTGGGGCTGCCTTTGAGGCCCATCTTCTTCTCGGGCACGGCCGCGCTCAGTCCCTCGGCGTCGGCGGGGACCAGGAACGCGGTGATGCCCCGCGGGCCGTCCGCGCCGGTGCGGGCCATGACCGTGTAGAAGTCCGCGATGCCGCCGTGGGTGATCCACGCCTTGGTGCCGCCGAGCACCCAGGAGTCGCCGTCCCGGACGGCCCGGGTACGCAGTGAGGCCGCGTCCGATCCCGAGGCGGGCTCGGAGAGGCAGTAGGCGCCGAGCAGACCGCCGCCGAGCATCGCGGGCAGGTGCTCGACCTGCTGCTGCTTGGTGCCGTGGGTGGCCAGGGCGTACGAGGCGAGCGTGTGCACACTGACGCCGAGGCCGACGGTGAGGCGGGCGGCGGCCAGCTCCTCCAGGACCTGGAGGTAGACCTCGTACGGCTGGTCTCCTCCGCCGTACTCGGAGTCGTACGGCAGGCCCAGCAGGCCCGCCTCCGAGAGCAGGGTGAAGACCTCGCGCGGAAAGCGGGCGGCGTCCTCCTCCTCGGCCGCCTTCGGCGCGATCTCGCGCTGGGCGATCTCACGGACGAGCGCGAGCAGATCGCGGGCCTCTTCCGTGGGCAGTTGACGCTCCACCGGCTGCGGGTCGCGGTCGGACATGGCGTCGGTCTCCTCCCTGTCGGGCACACCGGCGGAGGTGCGCCTCGGGTCGGGCGGCTCCGCCTGATCGTTCCGTTCCACCGACGGCCCGCTCCGGGTCTCGGAGGCGGCTGACCAGCGGCTGTGCCGTGAGTATGCCCGATCCGAGACCTCCCGTCACCAGTTAACGAGCGCTTACTTCAGGAAACCCGAAAAGCCCGCGGGGCGCCTTGTGGATCTTGGGCGGGTGGGGTGAGGTGGAGGTGGTGGGGTGGGGCGTGACGGGGAGGGGTGTGACGGGGAGGCGGGGCGTGACGGAGAGGGGCGTGGAGGTCCGGGGCACGGGGGCGGGCGCGTGGAGACGGGGTCGCAAAGGCCGGATCGCGGAGGCCGCGCCACGAAGACGGGGCTGGTGGAACCGGGGCATGGAGACAGGCCGGCCGAAGCCGAGTCATGAAGACGGGACCGCAGAGCCAGGGTTATGGGTTCCGGGCCGTGGAGTCGGAGCGTGGAGGCGGGGGCGCCGAAACTGGGTCGCGGAGGCCGGGGCACGGAGGCCCGGGGTACGGAGATCGGGCCGTGGAGGCAGGGCGCGGAGGCAGGACCGCCGAGACTGGGCCACAGAAGCGGGGGCGGGGAGGCCGGGGCGCGGAGGCCCGGGGTACGGAAACCGGGCCGCAGAGGCGAGGTCGCGCAGGCGGGCCGCCGAGGCCGAGTCACGGAGACGGGGCAGCAAAGGCGGGGTCGCGGAGAATGGGCGTGGAGGCGGGGTCACAAAGGCCGGATCGCAGAGGCCGAGCCACGAAGACCGGGCTGGCGAAGCCGAATCATGGAGACGGGCCGACCGAAGCCGAGTCATGAAGACGGGGCTGCAGCGCCGGGGTTATGGAGACCAGGCCGTGGAGGCGGGACCGCCGAGACCGGGCCGCAGAGGCCGGGGCGCGGAGGCCCGGGGTACGGAGATCGGGCCGTGGAGGCAGGGCGTGGAGGCGGGGTCACCGAAACTGGGGCGCCGAAACTGCGTCGCGGAGGCCGGGGCGCGAAGGCGAGGTCGCGGAGGCCCGGGTCGCGGAAACCGGGCCGCAGAGGCGGGGACCGGGCCCGGGAGGCCGGGCCGCAGAGGCGGGCTCAGCCCTCCCGGCGGGCCGGGGGTGGGGCCGGGCAGGAGGGGTCCAGCTCCTCGATGGCGCGCAGGGTGCCGCCGAGTGTCTTGACGAGCAGCTCGCACAGGGTGTCGCGGGTGAGCGCGGGCCGGTCGATCCAGTCGAGGGTGGCCCCCTCGACACTGCACACCCACGACAGCAGCCCGCTGCGGGCGAGCGGTCCGACGGCGGTCCTGCCGTACGCCCCGTCGGCGATGGTGTCGACGATCGCCTCGCGCACCCCGTCCCGGATCGCGTGCACCTCGGCGTCGAAACCGACGCCGCCGCTGACGATGGTGCGGTACGCCGCCTGGTGGTGCTCCGCGAACCTCAGATAGCTGTCGAGCGTGCGGTGCAGCCGGTCCACGGCGGGCAGCTGAAGCCCGCTCGCGGCGAAGGTGACCAGGTCGGCGACGGAGTCCTGGATGATCGCGAGGTAGTACCCGCGCTTGGACCGGAAGTAGTAATAGATGAGCCCCTTGGCGACATGCGCCTGCCGGGCGATGTCGTCCATGGACAACGCGTCGTACGACCGGTCGGCGAACAGCTTCCGCCCGATGGCGATGAGCTCGGCCCGACGCGCCGCGGAACGCTCACTCCCCCGCGCCGGCCGCGCCGGGCCGACGGCCTGGGTGAGGGCGACGGGCTGTTGACGCATATTCAATTCCGGCCCTGGTCTGTGCGGTCGGCGGGACATCCGCAGTATGGCAGAGGCGGCCGTTCGGGTGAGGGGGCGTGCCGAAGCGGGCGGGGCGGACGGGGCGGCGTACGACACCGGCCGCGCGGGCCGACACCGTGCTCCCTCCCAGCTCTCCGGGCTCAGCGCACGGATACTCCGGGAAGCGCGGGTAACAGACGACCTGGCCGGAGGCGTTGTACCGCTTGACCTTCGGCCTGATGCTCTCGAACTGTTTCGATGCGAACCTGGATACCGGCGCCGAGCACCACATCGGAATATCCCCGCACCTGCGGGTCCATCAACCCCGAACAACAGGCACGCCGCCGCTTCAGAGAAGAGCTACGCCCTCTACACCGTCCTCGACGCCCAGCGCCTTCTCACCCCTGGGATCCCCACAAGGGCGTACTTCCCGCCGGGGTCAACTACGCGGACGGTACGCCCTGATGCCCACTATGCTCGTCATCGCCACCACCGCCGTCCCCGACCACCTACGCGGAGCCCTCAGCCGGTGGACCAGCGAAGTAGTCCCCGGCATCCACGACCAGCTCTGAAAAGCAGTCACCGAACCGCCGGCGCCGGAGCAGCCGTCCTCGCCCACCCGCCGCCGCACCCCATCGACTTCGACAGCCTCCCTCTGATCCGCATGACGGGCCAGGAAAAAAAGCAAAGCCCTTCTTGAAGCCCAGCTCAGGAAGTGTTTTCCCCGCAGGCCCGGGGCTGTTCCGAAGGGCGTGCTCGTCAGCTCCGGCGCAGCACTGTTCTCCCTGTAGGCAGGGAAGCCGATGCTGCGGCGCGGCTTTGTTCATGTTTGGGGGCGGCACTTGTGCATGAGTGCCGGGGGCAGTTGGTGATTACTCCGTCGAGGGATGTTCGCGAGTCGCCGTGTCATCGCCGCGTCGTGATCAATTCGCTGTGTCTTGGGAAGTGGCGTCCGTAGGGTGCCCGCATGACGGATGAGAGTGAACGGGCCGTGCGGGCGGCTGTCGATGGGGAGATGGAGCTGCTCGACCCGGAGGTGCGGGCGTCGTCGGGTCGTGTGCTGGAGCTTTTGGATCCGGAGTTCATCGAGATCGGGGCTTCTGGGCGCCGGTGGGATGTGGAGTCGATCCTGACGGTGACGAGTGGCGGGTCGGTGTCTGCGGAGTCTCCGGTCGAGGTCAGCGAGATGTCCGGCGTGGTGCTTGCTCCGGGCGTCGTTCATCTCACCTACTTCGCCGACAACCAGGGCCGTCGGGCATGGAGGAGCTCCTTGTGGCGCCTGACGGAGACGGGCTGGCGGCTGTACTTCCACCAGGGCACTTCGAGCGCCTGAGCACCACCCCCGCCGGTTGACCGATCCCGGCCCCCCGGCCACACCACCGCGAGAGACGGAAACCGTAACCCCCTCCCCCTACACGCCCGGAGAACTGTTCGCGTCCTCAAGGCGCACTCCATCCCGCAGCCCCGCCGATGCGTCGACCGCCCTCGCCCGGCAGTCCGCACACCTCCCCGACCTCCTCGCGACGAACAGGTGCCGATAGACCGTCACCCGGCGCAGAGAGATGCCGCAGAGCGTCGCCTTGTCGGCCAAGGCGTGTTCCAGAGCTGAGCCGTCTGTCTCCAGGCATGCCGTGAAGCTCGTCGAGACAAGCCCGAACCTGAGCCTGAGGGACTGAACGCGGTGACCAAGCTGCGGCATGACCACCACCCTGGCACCTAGGGCGTGTTTTGAAAATGCTGGTCACAGCCACTCGTTGATGACGGCGATAGTGACTGTGGCTTCGTAGCGGACGGCGAGTTTGTCGTACCTGGTGGCCACCGCGCGGTGGCGCCGCACTCCACCGCGTGGCGCTCGCGGTAGTCGGTTTTGTCGAGTTTGGGCGGCCGCCCGCCGTGAGGACCGAGTCTCTTGCGGGTTCGGATCTGGTCGACCTTTTCCGGGATGGTGCAGTGGATCCCGCGTCGGCGCAGGTAGGCGCGGTTGGCGCGGGAGCCGTACGCCCTGTCAGCGCGGATCCTGTTCGGCTTGGTGCGGGGGCGCCCGGAGCCGATGCGCGGGACTCGGATGCGCTCCAGCACGGGCCGGAACTGGGGCGAGTCGCCGCGCTGGCCAGCGGTGACGATCAGCGCCAGCGGCTTCTGGCCCTGCTCGACCGCGAGGTGCAACTTTGTGGTCAAGCCGCCACGGGAGCGTCCGAGTCCGTGGTCGGCAGGTTCGTCGTCGATGCCGCCGGGTTTGTCCCGCTGCAGGTCCCCCTTTTGCGGGCCCCGGCTGCGTGCTGGTGGGCACGGGCGACTGTGGAGTCCACGCTCACGTCCCAGGTGATCAGGCCCTGCGCGTCTGCCCTGGTCTGAAGCTGGATGAGGATGCGCTTCCAAGTTCCGTTGCGTTGCCAGCGCCGAAACAGGCCGTAGGCCGTCTCCCACTCGCCGTAGCGGGCGGGTACATCGCGCCAGGGGGCGCCGGTCCTGATCCGCCACCGTATGCCGTTGATCAGCTGCCGTTTGGACCAAACCGGCGGCCGTCCCGGCTTCTTACCCACCGGCAATAACGGCTCCAGTCTGGCCCACTGCTCGTCCGTCAAATCTCCGCGGCCCACGAGTGGATCATGGCAGGTTTTGATCCACTTCTAAACCGGGGCTCAGCAGAGCTCGCCCGCCAGCAGCCCCATCGTGAACATGTCGTACCACTTGCCGTCACGGCGGAAGACCTGACGAAGACGGCCCTCCTCAACGAAGCCGACCTTCTCGTAGACCCTGCGCGCGGCATGGTTCTCGGTGACCACAGTCAGCGTTACCTTGTGGAGGCGCATGTCCTCAAAGCCGTAGCGGCAGATCGTCCGCACCGCATCGGTGGCGTATCCCCGGCCCCAATACGCCTTCTCGCCCAGGTAGATATCGAGCTTCGCGATGCCCTTCTCCGGGTCCGCGTCGTGCAGCATGATCAGGCCGATGAGCTGGCCGTCGGCCAGCGCCTCAATGCCAAGGAGCAAGTCGCCATAGGCGTTGCGGGGGCGCTCCTCCAGCCACTTGCGGACGCGCTCCACCGGCTGGGCATACGTGTCGTCCATCCACCGCATGACCTGAGGGTCGTGGTTCCAGCGCCACAGCGCGTCGGCGTCCGCGGGACCCATCGCCCGCAGTTTCACCAGTTCTCCAAGCGCCATGCTCACCGACCCCTTGTACGTCTCGTGATCATCTTACGAATCACGAAGTGGTACCACGGTCGGGATCGCACGCTCAATCGGTTTCGGCGGTGCCGAAACCGGGTCCAGAGCAAGTTCGGGAGGAAGCGCCGGCTGCCAGGGGACCATCCCACGGTGTGGGCAGCTACCAGTTGCAGTTGGGGAGGCCGAGGAGGTGGGACTTCCAAAACACGCCCTAGCACGATCGACCTGAAGCCGAAGAGACATGCTCGGCATCGCGGCCGGCGGCCGGTCACCCGCCGCTCACTCCGCCCTCACCCGGATACGGCACGAACGTGCTGCTGTGCGGGTCGATGAGCAGGGGCCGCCCCAGGGGCGGCGCCGCCCGCTGGGAACAGTCGAGGCGTTCACAGACGCGGCAGCCCATGCCGATCGGGGTGGCCGCGGAGGTGCGGGAGAGGTCGAGGCCGTCGGAGTAGACGAGGCGGTGGGCGTGGCGGATCTCGCAGCCGAGGCCGATGGCGAAGGTCTTGCCGGGTTCGCCCCAGCCGCCGCGGTGCCGGGTGATGGCCCGCGCCGTCCACAAGTACCGCTGTCCGTCGGGCATTTCGGCGAGCTGGACGTGGATGCGGCCGGGGGCGGCGAACGCGTCGTAGACGTTCCAGAGCGGGCAGGTGCCGCCGGCGCGGGAGAAGTGGAAGCCGGTGGCGGACTGCCGTTTGGACATGTTGCCCGCACGGTCCACGCGGACGAAGGAGAAGGGGACCCCGCGCAGCCGGGGCCGTTGGAGGGTGCTGAGGCGGTGGCAGACGGTCTCGTAGCCGACGCCGTAGTGGTCGGTGAGGCGTTCGATGTCGTAGCGCGCCTCTTCGGCGGCGGCGTGGAAGGCGGTGTACGGGAGGATCAGCGCGGCGGCGAAGTAGTGGGCGATGCCGATGCGGGCCAGGGCGTGCGTGGGGGTGCCGGGCTCGAAGTCCTCGGCGGCCCGCAGGGCGAGGTCGTCGCCGTGTTCCAGCAGGGCCAGTTGGGTCGCCATGCGGAAGGCGCGCTGGCCGGGGCGCAGCCGGGAGGACAGGTGGAGGGTGCCGCTCTTGTCGTCGTAGCGGTGGAGGCGTGCACCGGACTCGGCCGCGAGGCGGACGCCGTGGACCTCGGCGAGTCTCGTCGTCAGGGCGCCGATCACCTCGCCGGGCCGGATGCCGATCTCCTCGGCGAGGCGCTCGGCCGCGAGGTCGGTGTCGTGCAGGTAGTTCTGCCGGCGGTAGAAGAAGTCGCGGATCTCCTCGTGGGGTGAGGACGCGGTCGTCCCGTCGGCGCCCCGGCCGTCCGCCGCTCCGGCCAGGCGCTCGGAGAGCCGCTGGTGACGACGGCCGAGGTCGACCAGCACCTGGGCGATGCCGGGCAGCCGGGTGGCGAGGTCCGTGATGTCGGCGGCGGAGACACGGGACTCGGCGATCTCCCCGGCCAGCGCCTCACGGAGGTCGGCCACCAGCCGGGTCGCGTCCCGCTCGGAGAAGAAGCCGGGGTCGACGCCGAAGGTCTCGGTCAGCCGCAGCAGGACCGGGACCGTGAGCGGCCGGGAGTCGTGCTCCATCTGGTTCAGGTAGCTCGGCGAGATGCCCAGCACCCGGGCCAGCTCGGCCTGGCTCATCCGGCGCTCCTCGCGCAGCCGCCGCAGCCGCGCCCCCGCGTACGTCTTGCCCACCGACCGCTCCCTCCGTACCGGGGACTGGACTCGGTCAGCGTACGGGACCGAAGCGCCGTCAGCCCCTTCGCAAAGTTGGCAAAAGGCGGCACGAAGATTCGCAGAAGTTGGCATCGGTCCACGCTTGTTGGCACTCGGTGCCAGTGCCAGAGTCGAAGCACGGCCCGCCGGAACCCAGGGGCCACCGCCCGGACCCGGGGCGCGATTCACTGCCCTGACGTCGGATGTCCCGGCAGCGGCGGGGGCTCGTACCGCAGCATCACCCAGTTCCGCCTTCCGGGCCCCGGCGGGCCGTACCCCAGCAGGACGACACACAGTGCCATCCCCGGTTCATCCGGACGGCGGGATTGGCAACCGGCACAGACCGAGGAGACGGTGACAGTCATGGCAGACGCGAGGACGCAGGCGGCCGAGGAGCTGGCGCGGCGCTGGGCCACCGACCCGAGGTGGCAGGGCATCGAGCGCACCTACACCGCCGAGGACGTCGTACGGCTCTCCGGCAGTGTCCGCGAGGAGCACACCCTGGCCCGGCGCGGCGCCGAGCGGCTCTGGCGCCAGCTGCACGAGCTGGACTACGTGCACGCGCTGGGCGCGCTGACCGGCGGCCAGGCGGTGCAGCAGGTGAAGGCCGGGCTCCAGGCCGTCTACCTGTCCGGCTGGCAGGTCGCCGCCGACGCCAACCAGGCCGGGCACACCTACCCCGACCAGAGCCTGTACCCCGCCAACTCCGTTCCCCAGGTGGTCCGTCGGATCAACAACGCGCTGCTGCGCGCCGACCAGATCGCCACCGCCGAGGGCGCGGGCGACACCACCGACTGGCTGGTGCCGATCGTCGCCGACGCCGAGGCGGGCTTCGGCGGCCCGCTGAACGCCTTCGAGCTGACCAAGGCGATGATCGCGGCGGGCGCGGCCGGCATCCACTACGAGGACCAGCTCGCCTCCGAGAAGAAGTGCGGCCACCTCGGCGGCAAGGTCCTCGTGCCGACCTCGCAGCACATCCGCACCCTCAACGCGGCCCGTCTCGCGGCCGACATCGCGGATGTGCCGACCGTCGTCGTCGCCCGCACCGACGCGCTGGCCGCCAACCTGCTGACCAGCGATGTCGACGAGCGTGACGCCGAGTTCGTGACGGGCGAGCGCACGGCGGAGGGCTTCTACCGCGTCCGAGGCGGCATGGCGCCGGTCATCGCGCGCGGTCTCGCCTACGCCCCGTACGCCGACCTCCTGTGGGTCGAGACCGGCACCCCGGACCTGGAGCAGGCCCGCGAGTTCGCCGAGGCGATCCACGCGCGGTACCCGGACCAGATGCTCGCGTACAACTGCTCGCCGTCCTTCAACTGGAAGGCGGCGCTGGACGACGATCAGATCGCCAAGTTCCAGCGTGAACTCGGCGCGATGGGCTACCGGTTCCAGTTCATCACCCTCGCGGGCTTCCACTCCCTCAACCACGGGATGTTCGACCTCGCGCGCGGCTACGCCGAGCACGGCATGACCGCCTATGTCGACCTCCAGGAGCGGGAGTTCGCCGCGCAGGAGCACGGGTTCACCGCGGTGAGGCACCAACGGGAGGTCGGCACCGGCTACTTCGACCTGGTGTCCACCGCCGTCAACCCCGCCTCCTCCACCACCGCGCTGGCGGGTTCCACCGAGCAGGAGCAGTTCCACTAAGCCGCCGCAGCGGGCACCGCCGGCCGGGCGGAGGGGGACGACCGCCTCCGTCCCCCTCCGCTCCCACCCTTGAGGAGATCCCGATGTCCACCACCACGTTCACCCCGCAGCTCCGCGTCCTGGCCGCACCCGGCCACCGGCACGACGAGATCCTCACGCCCGCCGCCCTGGACTTCATCGGCAAGCTGGCCGAGGAGTTCGAGCCGCGTCGGCGGGACTTGATGAAGGAGCGCCGCCGGCAGGCGCTCCGGCTGGCGTCGGGCTCCCCGCTCGGCTTCCCCCTCGTCACCGCCGCCCTCCGTGCCGACCCGTCCTGGCGGGTCGCGCCGCCCGCGCCCGGGCTCACCGACCGGCGCGTGGAGATCACCGGGCCGCCCGACCGCCGGATGACCGTCAACGCCCTCAACTCCGGTGCCCAGGTGTGGATGGCGGACTTCGAGGACGCCACCGCGCCCCTGTGGGACAACGTGATCGGCGGCCAGCTCCATCTCCTCGACGCCATCGAGCGCCGGATCGACTTCACCACGCCCGAGGGCAAGGAGTACCGGCTGGGCGAGCGGGTCGCCACGATCATGGTCCGCCCGCGCGGCTGGCATCTGGACGAGGAGCACCTGGAGTACGACGGGCGGCCCGTGCCCGCCGCGCTCGTCGACTTCGGCCTCTACTTCTTCCACTGCGCGCAGCGGCAGATCGACGCCGGGTACGGCCCGTACTTCTACCTCCCCAAGCTGGAGAACCGGTACGAGGCCCGGCTCTGGAACGACGTCTTCAGCGCCGCCCAGGATCTGCTGGGCATCCCGCGCGGCACCGTCCGGGCCACCGTGCTCATCGAGACCATCACCGCCGCGTTCGAGATGGAGGAGATCCTCTACGAGCTGCGCGAGCACAGCGCGGGCCTGAACGCCGGCCGCTGGGACTACCTCTTCAGCGTCATCAAGACCTTCGGCCACCGCACGGACTTCCTCCTGCCCGACCGGGCCAGGGTCACCATGACCGCGCCCTTCATGCGGGCGTACACCGAGCTCCTCGTCCGCACCTGCCACAAGCGCGGCGCCCACGCCATCGGGGGCATGGCCGCGCAGGTCCCGGTCAAGGACCCGGCCGCGAACGAGGCCGCGATCGCCAAGGTGCGGCTGGACAAGGAGCGGGAGGCGGAGGACGGTTTCGACGGGTCCTGGGTGGCCCATCCCGCGCTCGTCCCCGTGTGCCGCGAGGTCTTCGACGGCGTCCTCGGCGACCGGGCGCACCAGATCGACCGCGCGCGGCACGACGTGGAGGTGGCACCGGCCGACCTGCTGTCGGTGCGGCGGATCAGCGGTCCGCCGACGCCCGAGGGCGTGCGCACCAACGTCTCGGTCGCGCTGCGCTACTTCGCGGCCTGGCTGCGCGGGCAGGGGGCGGTCGCGCTGGACGGTCTGATGGAGGACGCGGCCACCGCGGAGATCGCCCGGGTGCAGATCTGGCAGTGGCTGCGGCACCGGGTGGTCGACCGGCCGGCCGTGGAGCGGATCCTCGACGACGAGATCGCCGCGCTCGGCGCCGCGTACCCGTGGGCACCCGTCGACGACATCCGTGCCCTCTTCGAACGGACCGCCATGAGCGGTGAGTTGCCCCTCTTCTTCACCCCGGACGCCTACACCCACCACCTCGTGCGCCGGACGGAGGCCCGGGCGTGAGCGCGGTGATCGCACGCGTCGGCGTGGTCGGCGGCGGGCAGATGGGTGCGGGCATCGCGGAGGTGTGCGCGCGGGCCGGGCTGGACACCGTGGTCTGCGAGGTGGACGCGGTGGCCGCCCGCGCGGCACGCGACCGGGTCGCCGCGTCGCTCGACCGGGCGGTACGGCGCGGAAAGCTGGAGCGGGAGGCGGCACGGGACGCGCTCGCCCGGATGGTGTTCACCGGCAGTCTGGACGACCTGGCCGACCGGCAGCTCGTCGTCGAGGCCGTCGTGGAGAACGCGGACGCGAAGACCGAGGTGTTCGCCGCCCTCGACAAGATCGTCAAGGATCCGGCGGCGGTCCTCGCCACCAACACCTCCTCCCTCCCGGTCATGCGGCTCGGCATGGCCACCTCCCGCGCCGACCGGGTCGTGGGCCTGCACTTCTTCAACCCCGTCCCCGTACTGCCCCTCGTCGAGGTGGTCAGCTCACTGCACACCTCGGCCGGGACGACCCTCGCGGTGGAGGACTTCGCCACGCGCGCGCTGGGCAAGACGGTGATCCGCTCGCGGGACCGCGCCGGCTTCGTCGTCAACGCCCTGCTCATCCCCTACCTGCTCGCCGCCGTCCGGATGGCGGAGTCCGGCTTCGCGACCGCCGCCGGCATCGACGCCGGGATGGAGCTGGGCTGCGCCCACCCGATGGGCCCGCTCAGGCTCGCCGACCTCATCGGCCTGGACACCGTCGCCTCGATCGCGGAGTCGCTGTACGACGAGTTCCGCGAACCCCTCTACGCCCCTCCCCCGCTGCTCCAGCGGATGGTCGAGGCCGGGCTGCTCGGGCGGAAGAGCGGGCGCGGGTTCCACGTGTACGACCAGGGGTGAAGGCCGGCGGAAGAGTCGCGCGGGGCACTGGGATCCAGTGCCCCGCGCGGCTTTTCCGCGTCCTGATCGGCTCTGTCGCCGAGCGGCTCCGCAGCGAGACTTAGGTATACCTAAGTTTTGTCGGCAACACAACATCTGGCTTGCACCCGCACGCCGAGATCTAGATGTAGTGTTGTCGGTGCTGGTGGTTCGCCGGGCGCTCCTGTGTCCGGCGTCGCAAGAGGGAACCCGGTGGGAATCCGGGACTGCCCCGCAGCGGTGAGCGGGAACGACCGCCGTCATGAGCACTGGGCCCCGGAAGGGGGCCTGGGAAGCGACGGCCGGTAGGTGTCCTCCGATACGAGGAGGACGTGCCCGCGAGTCCGAAGACCTGCCACCGGCGCGCACGCCGGTCCGCGGTGTGCGCGCTCCGAGGCCCCGAGGGAGGGCCAGGTGGCAGACGCTCGGATCCGGGTGAGGCGATTTCTCCGCCGCCCCGGCGTCCCGTCGTACGCGCCGCTCCGCTCCTCCCCCAAGGTCCTCGGACCCGGACGGGAACGAGCGAGAGGAGACGGCGGTCGATGAGCGGTCTCGTGTATTTCTCCAGCGTCTCGGAGAACACCAAACGCTTCGTGGGGAAACTGGGCCTGCCCGCCACGCGCATCCCCCTGCACCCCCACCGCGAGGGCCTGCCGCGGGTGACCGAGCCCTATGTGCTGATCGTGCCGACCTACGGCGGCGGCGAGCGCGCCGGTGCGGTCCCCAAGCAGGTGATCCGCTTTCTGAACGTCGAGGCCAACCGCGCCCTGCTGCGCGGGGTGATCGCCTCGGGAAACACCAACTTCGGCGTGGACTACTGCCTGGCGGGCCGGGTCATCTCGGCCAAGTGCGGTGTCCCCGAGCTGTACCGATTCGAACTGCTGGGCACGGACCGCGATGTCCGCGCCGTGAGGGAAGGACTTCAGACGTTTTGGACACGACACTCGGCGCAGCAGCGACCGGCGGACTCGGCGCAGCGGCGGCCGGCGGCATGACCACTCCCGTCGTCGGCACCCCGGCCATCGGCACCCCGGCCATCGGCACGCCGGTGGCCCCGCGCGAATCGGTCGGCGCGCGCAAGGACTACCACGCGCTCAACGCCATGCTGAACATGTACGACTGCGACGGCCGCATCCAGTTCGGCAAGGACCGCGAGGCCGTCCGGCAGTACTTCCTCCAGCACGTGAACCCGAACACGGTGGTCTTCCCCACGCTGGAGGAGAAGATCGGCTATCTGATCGACAACGACTATTACGAGGCCGCGCCGATCCGGCGCTACCCGTGGGAGTTCGTCAAGGGCCTGTACCGGCAGGCGTACGCCCACGAGCACCGGTTCCGCACCTTCCTCGGCGCGTTCAAGTACTACACCTCGTACACGCTGAAGACGTTCGACAACTCCCGTTACCTGGAGCGGTACGAGGACCGGGTGGTCGCCACCGCCCTGTATCTCGGCGCCGGGGACGAGGAGTTGGCGTCCCGGCTGGTCGACGAGATGATGACCGGCCGTTTCCAGCCCGCCACCCCCACCTTCCTCAACGCCGGCAAGGCGCAGCGCGGCGAGCTGATCTCCTGCTTCCTGCTGCGCGTCGAGGACAACCTGGAATCGATCGGCCGGGGTGTCAACTCCGCGCTCCAGCTGTCCAAGCGGGGCGGTGGGGTCGCCCTGCTGCTGACCAACCTGCGGGAGCGCGGCGCCCCGATCAAGAAAATCGAGAACCAGTCCTCGGGCGTGGTCCCGGTGATGAAGCTCCTGGAGGACTCCTTCTCGTACGCCAACCAGCTCGGCGCGCGGCAGGGCGCGGGCGCGGTGTATCTGCACGCCCATCACCCGGACATCATGCGGTTCCTGGACACCAAGCGGGAGAACGCGGACGAAAAGATCCGCATCAAGACCCTCTCGCTCGGCGTGGTCGTCCCGGACATCACCTTCGAACTCGCCAAGCGCAACGAGGACATGCACCTGTTCTCGCCGTACGACGTGGAACGCGAGTACGGCAAGCCGCTGTCGGACCTGTCGGTGAGCGAGCACTACGACGACCTGGTCGCCAACCCCCGTATCCGCAAGACCACGTTGAGCGCCCGCGAGTTCTTCAAGACGGTCGCGGAGCTGCAGTTCGAGTCGGGTTACCCGTATCTGCTGTTCGAGGACACGGTGAACCGGGCGAACCCGATCCCCGGCTGGATCAACATGTCCAACCTGTGCTCGGAGATTCTCCAGGTCAACACGCCCAGCACGTACGACACTTCGCTCGGGTACGAGCACGTCGGCAAGGACATCTCCTGCAATCTGGGTTCGCTGAACATCGCGGCGGCGATGGCCTCCCCGGACTTCGGGGCCACCGTGGAGACGGCGGTGCGCGGGCTGACCTCGGTCTCCGACCAGTCGTACATCGACGCCGTGCCGTCCGTGGCCCGCGGCAACGAGCTGTCGCACGCCATCGGCCTCGGCCAGATGAACCTGCACGGCTACCTCGCCTCGCGGCACATCCATTACGGCAGCGAGGAGGGCGTCGACTTCACGGACATGTACTTCTACGCCGTCGCCTATCACGCGCTGCGCGCCTCGAACCGGATCGCGCGGGAACGCGGCACCGCCTTCGACGGCTTCGAGCAGTCCGCGTACGCCGACGGCTCGTACTTCGACAAGTACACCGAGCGGGCGTGGGAGCCGGCCACCGAGCGGGTGCGGGCCCTGTTCGCGGAGGCCGGGGTGCGGCTGCCGGACCAGGCCGACTGGCGGGAGCTGCGCGCCTCCGTCATGGAGCACGGCATCTACAACCAGTACCTCCAGGCCGTGCCGCCCACCGGCTCCATCAGCTACATCAACGACGCCACCGCCTCCATCCACCCGGTCGCCGCCAAGGTGGAGATCCGCAAGGAGGGCCGGCTCGGCCGCGTCTACTACCCGGCGCCGCACATGGACGACGACAACCTGGAGTACTTCCAGGACGCGTACGAGATCGGCTACGAGAAGATCATCGACACCTACGCGGCCGCCACCCGGCACGTCGACCAGGGGCTGAGCTGCACGCTGTTCTTCCGGGACACGGCCACCACGCGTGACCTGAACAAGGCCCAGATCCACGCCTGGCGCAAGGGCGTCAAGACCCTCTACTACATCCGGCTGCGCCAGGAGGCGCTGGAGGGCACCGAGATCGAGAACTGCCTCTCCTGCACCCTGTGACCCGCCCCGACCCGCTCGTGAAAGCACCGACGATGACCACCACCCCCACCCCGCTGACCGGCCTGTCGGTCACGCCCCCGTCCTACCGGCACGACCCCGCCGCCCGGCTCCGCCCGGTCAACTGGAACCGGGTCACCGACGAGAAGGACCTCGAGGTCTGGAACCGTCTGACCTCGAACTTCTGGCTGCCCGAGAAGGTGCCGCTCTCCGGTGACCTCTCCGCCTGGCAGCAGCGGCTCTCCCCCGAGGAACGCACCCTCACCATGCGGGTGTTCACCGGTCTGACCATGCTCGACACGGTGCAGGCCACCGTCGGCGAGATTGTGCAGATCCAGGACGCGCGCACCGAGCACGAGGAGGCGGTGTACACCAACATCGCCTTCATGCAGGCCGTGCACGCCCGCAGCTACTCCTCGGTCTTCTCCACGCTCGCGAACACCCCCGAGATCGACGACGCCTACCGCTGGGCGGTGGACAACGACGTCCTCCAGCAACGCTGCAAGACGGTCCTGAAGTACTACTACGGCGACGACCCGCTCAAGCGGAAGGTCGCCTCCACCCTGCTGTCGTCCCTGCTGCTGTACGCGGGCTTCTATCTCCCGCTGCACTTCTCGACCCACGCCCTGCTCACCAACACCGCCGACATGATCCGGCTCATCCTGCGCGACAAGGCGGTACACGGCTACTACTCGGGCTACAAGTACCAGCGCGGCCTGGAGAAGCTGAGCCCGGCCGGCCAGGAGGAGATGCGCGCCTTCACGTTCGCGCTGCTGGAGGAGCTGTACGAACTGGAGCTCCGCTACTCCGGTGAGCTGTACGAGCCGCTCGGACTGATGGACGACGTGGCCGTCTTCGTCCGCTACAACGCCGACAAGGCGCTGATGAACCTCGGCTACGACGCCCGCTTCGGCGCCGCCGTGACCGAGGTCAACCCGGAGATCCTGGCCGCGCTCTCCCCGGGCGCGGACGAGAACCACGACTTCTTCTCCGGCTCCGGCTCGTCCTATGTGATGGGCAAGGCCGAGGACACCGCCGACGACGACTGGGACTTCTGAGGAGACGCGGCATGTCCGGCACTGACTGTGTACTGCTCAAACACGGGGAGATCTTCCTCAAGGGGCGCAACCGCCATCTCTTCACCGAGCGGCTGCACGACAACCTCCGCGTCGCCCTGCGCGGCGTCGGCGGCTCCACTTGGATCAAGACCGCCCAGAACGTCACCGTACTGGGCGGCCAGGTCCCCGTGGCCACGCTGGTGGAGCGGGCCCGGCAGGTCATCGGGTTCAACTCGGTGGCCCCGGCCGTCCGGGTGCCGAGCACCCTGGACGCCATCACGGACGCGTCGGTCGACGCGCTGCGGGCGGTACGCGCCGAACGCCGGGTGCGCGGCTTCGCGGTCCGGGTGAAGCGACGGGACAAGGGGTTTCCGCTGACCTCGTCCCGGATGGAGGCGCATCTCGGCGCCCGCGTCCGGGAGGGCGTGCCCGGACTGCCCGTCGACCTCTCCGCCCCGGACATCACCCTCACGGTGGAGATCGACCGCAAGGAGACCTACCTCTCCTGGGAACGCCACCCAGGTCTGAGTGGTCTGCCGGTGGGGTCCAGCGGACGCGCCCTGGTGCTGCTGTCCGGCGGCTACGACTCCCCGGTGGCCGCGCACCGCGCCATGCGACGGGGGCTGTCCTGCGACTTCGTGCACTTCAACGGGGCGCCGTACACGAACCCGTCATCGGTCTACAAGGCCTACGCCCTGGCGCGCGAGCTGAACCGCTGCCAGCCGCCCGGCGCCCTGCACGTCATCGCCCTCGGCAAGGCGCAGAAGCAGCTGGCCGTGGCGGGCGCGGGGCGGCTCCAGGTGGTCGCCCAGCGGCGGCTGATGGTGCGCACCGCCTCGGCGCTGGCCGCCCGCACCGGTGCCCAGGCGCTGGTCACCGGGGACAGCCTGGGGCAGGTGGCGAGCCAGACGCTGGCCAATCTGGCCGCGGTGGACGAGGCGGCGTCCCTGCCGGTCCTGCGCCCGCTGATCGGCTGGGTGAAGCAGGAGATCATCGACGAGGCCCGCACGATCGGCACCGCCGGCATCTCCGTCCTCCCCGACGAGGACTGCTGCACCCTGCTCGCCCCGCCTCGGGTCACCACCCGGGCCCGGCTGCCCCAGGTGCGGGCGGTGGAACGGCGCCTCGAACTGGACGAGTTGATCGAGTCGCTGCTCGCCGGTGCCCAGGTGCTGCGGCCCGGGGAGGAGGCGGAGACACCGGAAGCCGAGGCACCGATGGTGGAGGCGGGTTGCCAGGCCGCCGGTTAGGAGTCCGTGGGGACCGGGCGCCGGCCGGGACCGTCGTACGAGGCCAGTGGGCGGATCAGCGCGTTGTGCGCGAGCTGTTCGGTGATGTGGGCGGTCCAGCCGGTGATCCGGCTCATCACGAAGATCGGGGTGAAGGTGGGGGTGTCGAAGCCCATCAGGTGGTAGGCGAGCCCGGCCGGGTAGTCGAGGTTGGGGTGGATGCCCTTGCGGGTGAGCATGGCGTGCCGCAGGGCCGCGTGCAGGGTGGCCAGCCGGGTCGTCCCGGGGTCACCGGCACGGGCGACCAGGCGGTCCAGGGCACCCTGCATGATCGGTACGCGGGAGTCGCCGTGCTTGTAGACGCGGTGGCCGAAGCCCATGATCTTCCGCTTGTCGGCCAGCGCGGACTCCAGCCACGCCTCGGCTCCGGCCGGGTCGGGTATCTCGGCGAGCATGTGCATCACCGCTTCGTTGGCACCGCCGTGCAGCGGGCCCTTGAGGGCGCCGATCGCGGCGGTGACCGCGCTGTACAGGTCGGAGAGCGTCGAGGTGACGACCCGCGCGGTGAACGTCGAGGCGTTGAAGCTGTGTTCGGCGTACAGCGTGAGCGAGATCTCGAAGCAGCGCACCACGTCCGGGTCGGGCACCGTGCCGAAGCACATGTGGAAGAAGTTCTCCGCGTACCCGAGGTCGGGGTCGGGCGGGATCGGGGCGAGTCCTCGGCGCCGGCGCTGGTCGGCGGCGACCACGGTGGGCAGTTTCGCCAGCAGGGCGAGGGATTTGGCGCGGTTGGCGGCGGGGCTGCCGTCGTCCTCGGTGGGGTCCTCGGCGCCGAAGAAGCTGACGGCGGTGCGCAGCACGTCCATCGGGTGGCACGTGGTGGGCAGTCGCGCGAGCAGTTCCGCGGTGGTGCGGTCCAGAGGCCGCAGGGCGCGCTCGCGGGCCTGGAACTCGCGCAGCTGGACGGGGTCGGGGAGTTCGCCGTGCCAGAGCAGATACGCGACCTCCTCGAAGGAGCGGTGGGCGGCCAGGTCCTGGACCGCGTAGCCGCGGTAGGTGAGGGAGTTGGTCTCCTGGAGGACGGTGGAGATCCCGGTGGTGTCGACGACGACACCGGCGAGTCCCCGGTGGATCCCGGGTGCGGTGGTGGTCATGGGGTGCCTGCCTTCGGGGGTCAGGTGCCGGGGTGGTTTCCGGGCGGGAGGGTGAAGTCGAAGACGGCCGAGTCGAAGGCCGAGTAGTCCTCGTAGCCGAGGAGTTCGTAGAGGCGGGAGCGGGTCTGCATGCGGGGCAGCAGGGACTCCTGGGTGCCTTCGGCGGCGAGGGTGCGCAGGCCGTCCTCGACGGCGCCCATGGCCAGGCGGAGCAGGGTGACGGGGTAGAGGGCGATGTCGTAGCCGAGGTTCTCCAGCGTGCGCGCGCCGAGCAGGGGGCCCTTGCCGAACTCGGTCATGTTGGCCAGCAGCGGGACGGGGACGGCCTTGCGGAACGCCTCGAACTCGGCCTCGTCGGCGAGGGCTTCGGGGAAGATCGCGTCGGCACCGGCGTCGACGTACGCCTTCGCGCGGTCGATGGCCGCGTCCAGTCCCTCGACGGCGCGGGCGTCGGTGCGGGCCATGAGCAGGAAGTCCGGGTCGCGGCGGGCGTCCACGGCGGCGCGGACACGGCGGGTCATCTCCGCGCGGGGTACGACGGACTTGCCGTCGAGGTGGCCGCAGCGCTTGGGGTTGACCTGGTCCTCCAGGTGGAGGCCGGCCAGTCCGGCGTCCTCCATGAGCTGGACGGTGCGGGCGGCGTTCATCGGCTCGCCGAAGCCGGTGTCGGCGTCGACGAGGACGGGCAGATCGGTCGCCCGGGTCGTCTGCTGGGCGCGGGCGGCGACCTCGGTGGCGGTGGTCAGGCCGATGTCGGGCAGGCCCAGGTCGGCGGCGAGGACGGCGCCGGAGAGGTAGGCGGCCTCGAAGCCGGTGTCCTGGATGAGCCGGGCGGAGAGCGGGTTCAGGGCGCCGGGCATGAGGAGCAGCCGTTCCTCGGCGAGCCGTTCCCTGAAGGCGCGGCGGCGTCCGGCGGGGGTGGTGCGGGTGTGGAGCATCAGAACAGGCCCTTCGGAAGGGTCGCGTCGTGGGCGGCCACGGCGTCGGTGTCGACGGCCGGGAACAGTCCGGCGAGGCCGTCGGCGGTCAGGCCGGGCAGTCGCTCGGCGGCGGCCAGGAAGCGGTCCTGGCCGGCCGGGGCGACGATGCCCTCGGTGAGGGTGCGGAACTTGCCCGCGTAGGCGGGGCGGTCGAAGGGGCGGGCCCCGGCGGGGTGGGCGTCGGCGACGGCCAGCTCGTCCTCGATCACGGAGCCGTCCTCCAGCGTGATCACGGCGCGGCCGCCGAAGGCACGGCGGTCCGGGTCGGGTTCGTGGTAGCGGCGGGTCCACTCGGGGTCCTCAACGGTGCTGATCTTCCGCCAGAGCGCGACGGTCTCGGGGCGCCGGGCGCGCTCGGGGGCGTAGGAGCGCTCGTGGTGCCAGGTGCCGTCCTCCAGGGCGACGGCGAAGATGTACGGCACCGAGTGGTCGAGGGTCTCGCGGCTGGCCGTCGGGTCGAATTTCTGCGGATCGTTCGCACCGGAGCCGATCACCTGGTGGGTGTGGTGGCTGGTGTGCAGGACGACCGAGCGGACCTTCTCCAGCGGGCCGGTCTTCTCGCGCAGCCGGCGGGCCAGGTCGATGATCGCCTGGGCCTGGTACTCGGCGGAGTGCTCCTTGGTGTAGGTGTCGAGGATCGCGCGGCGGGACTCGCCGGGTTCCGGGAGCGGGACCGTGTAGTCCGATTCCGGGCCGTCGAGCATCCACGCCAGGAAGCCGTCCTCGCCCTCGTAGAGAGGGGACGGGGAGGTCTCGCCGCGCATCGCGCGGTCCACGGCCTCGATGGCGGCCTTCGCGGCGAAGGCGGGGGCGTACGCCTTCCAGCTGGAGATCTCGCCCTTGCGGGACTGCCGGGTCGCGGTGGTGGTGTGCACCGCCTGCTGCACGGCCTGGTACACGGTCTCGGTCGGCAGCCGGAGCAGGGCGCCCAGGCCACCGGCGGTGGCGGCGCTGAGGTGGGCCACGTGGTCGACGCGGTGCGCGTGCAGACAGATGCCCTTGACCAGGGCGACATGGATCTCGTACGCGGCGACGATGCCGCGCAGCAGGTCGGCGCCGGTGCGGCCGGTGTGCTGGGCGACGGCGAGCAGGGGCGGGATGTTGTCGCCGGGGTGGGAGTAGTCGGCGGCCAGGTAGGTGTCGTGGAAGTCGAGTTCGCGGACCGCCGTGCCGTTGGCCCAGGCGGCCCACTCCGGGGAGACGCGGGTGCGGCTGCCGAAGACGGAGGCGCCGGGGGTGCTCGCGCCGTGCGCGGTGGCCTGGGCGCGAGCGACGGCGACCGGGCGGCGCCGCAGTGAGGCGACGGCGACCGAGGCGTTGTCGATCACCCGGTTGACGGCCATGGCCGCGCTGCCGGCGTCCGGCTCCTCGGTGGCGGTGGCCACGGCGGCGAGCTTCCAGGCGAGCTGGTCCTCGCGCGGAAGGCGGTCGGCGCTGGGGTGGACTCGGACGTGGTGCTCGATCACGGGACTCCTCGCGAGGACGTTCGGACGGGTCTGACGTCATCGAGAGTGCCCGCCGGAGGGCCTCCGGACCACCTCTGTGGCCTGCGGAATCCGTACATGGCGAGCCTGTGGAACTGCGAAATCTGCGAATTGTGCGGATGCTATGTTCGCAAGGAAGCCGCCCCCGGCACCGACGCCGCGCGGCCCGTGAGAGGAGGCGGTGATGACCCGACGTACGGACGCCCGCAAGATCTACGCCCCTGCCAAACTGCGCCGGCTGCGCCGTGAACACGGCATGAACCAGGTCGACATGGCCCGTGCCCTCTCCATTTCCACCAGCTACGCCAACCAGATCGAGCAGGGCCAGCGCCCACTGACCGCGCCGGTGCTGCGGCGGATCGCGGAGGTGTTCGGCGTCGACGCGGAGTACTTCTCCGAGGCGGCCGAGGACCGGCTCGCCGCCGATCTGCGCGACGCGCTGTCCGACGAGGCGTGCGGGGCCGCGCCGCCCGCCGCCGAGGAGATCACCGAGGCCGCCCGCGACCACCCGGAGGTGGCCCGCGCGCTGGTCGCCCTGCACCGGCGCTACCGCGACGCCGCCGGGCAGGCCGCCGCCCTCGCCTCACCGGGCTCCGACGCCACTCCCCCGCTTTCGGGCGAACCCCACGACGAGGTCCGGGACTTCTTCTACGCCCACCACAACCACTTCGACCCGCTCGACACCGAGGCCGAGCAGACGGCCCACGTCATGGAGCTGCGGCCCGGCCGCACCGCCGATCCGCTCACCGCCCGCCTCGCCGCACGGCACGGCGTCACGGTGGTCCAGGGCGCCCCGGGCCACTCTCCCGACGCCCGCCGCTACGACCCGGCGGCCGGCCTGCTCTTCCTCTCCCCCTGGCTCAGCGACGGCCAGCGCGCCTTCCAGCTCGCCACCCAGCTGGCCCTGCTGGAGCACAGCGCGCTGCTGGACGACCTCGCCACCAGCGCCCCGGAGCTGACGTCCCCCGACTCCACGGCGCTGGCCCGCATCGGCCTGGCCAACTACTTCGCGGGCGCCCTCCTGCTGCCGTACACCACGTTCCACTCGGCCGCGGAGGAGACGGGCTACGACATCGAACTGCTGTCCGCACGCTTCGGAGTCGGCTTCGAGACGGTCTGCCACCGGCTGAGCACCCTCCAGCGCACCGGCCACCGGGGCGTGCCGTTCTCCTTCCTCCGGGTCGACCGGGCGGGCAACATCTCCAAGCGGCAGTCCGCGACCGACTTCCACTTCTCCCGCCTGGGCGGCACCTGCCCGCTGTGGACGGTGTACGAGGCGTTCTCCGCGCCGGGGCGCATACTCACCCAGGTCGCGGAAATGCCGGACGGCAAGCGGTACTTCTGGATCGCGCGCACCGTCACCCGGGGCGGTCTCGGCCACCACGCCCCGCGCGCCGAGTTCGCCGTCGCCCTCGGCTGCGAACTGCGGCACGCGCAGCGACTCGTGTACGCCGAGGGCGTCGCCCTGGACGACCCGCGCTCCGCGACCCCGATCGGTCTCGGCTGCCGTATCTGCGAGCGCCGCGACTGCGCGCAGCGGGCGCGGCCCCCGGCGGGCGGCCGGCTGACGATCGACCCCGACCGGCGTACGTATGTGCCGTATCCGGTGGAGTCGGGGCGCCCTTGAGCCGGAGGGGCGGGCGCCCTCCGGCTCGGGCGAGGATCACCGGTGCCGGAACTCGGGCGGCCGCTTGCCGACGAAGGCGCCCATGCCCTCCTTCTGGTCGGCGGTCGCGAACACCGCGTGGAACAGCCGGCGTTCGAAGCGGACGCCCTCCGCGAGCGTGGTCTCGAAGGCGCGGGCGACCGCCTCCTTCGCCATCATCGCGACCGGCAGCGACATCCCGGCGACGGTCTCGGCGACGACGAGCGCCTCGCCGAGGAGGTCGTCGGCGGGTACGACCCGGGACACCAGCCCACTGCGCTCGGCCTCGGCGGCGTCCATGGTCCGCCCGGTCAGGCACAGCTCCATGGCCTTGGCCTTGCCCACGGCCCGGGTCAGCCGCTGCGAGCCACCGATACCGGGGATCACCCCGAGTTTGATCTCGGGCTGGCCGAACACCGCCGTATCGGCGGCGAGCAGGATGTCGCAGAGCATGGCCAACTCGCAGCCGCCGCCGAGGGCGTACCCCGCGACGGCCGCCACGGTCGGGGTCCGCAGCTGTCCGAGCCGGTCCCAGGCCGCGAACCAGTCGGCGAGATACATGTCCGTGTACCCCTGCGGCCGCATCTCCTTGATGTCGGCACCGGCCGCGAACGCCCTGTCCGAGCCGGTGATGACGATGCAGCCGCAGTCCGGGTCCCGGTCCAGGGCCTCGGTCGCGGCGACCATCTCGTTCATCACCTGGAGGTTGAGCGCGTTGAGGGCCTTCGGCCGGTTGAGGGTGAGCAGGGCGGTGCGGCCCTTGCGTTCGACGAGGACGGTCTCATGGCCGGTGGTCACGTGGTCTCTCCGCTCCGGTCCCTGATGGTGCGCACGATGCCCGAGAAGTCCTCCGCGTCGCCGACGCGTTCGGCGTAGGCCGCGTACAACTCGGCCGCCCGGAGACCGAGTTCCGCGTGCACACCGCCCTCACGGACGGCGTTGGCGGCCAGGCCCAGGTCCTTGGCCATCAAGGAGGCGGCGAAGCCGGGCAGGTAGTCACGGTTGGCGGGGCTGGTCGGCACCGGGCCCGGCACCGGGCAGTTGACGCTGAGGGCCCAGCACTGACCGGACGCCGTCGAGGCCACGTCGTACAGCGCCTGGTGGGAGAGGCCGAGGCTCTCGGCGAGGACGAACGCCTCGCTGACGGCGATCATGGAGACGCCGAGGATCATGTTGTTGCAGATCTTGGCGGCCTGGCCGGCCCCCGGTCCGCCGCAGTGCACGGCCTTCCTGCCCATGATCTCCAGCAGAGGGCGTGCCTCGGCGAACTCGCCCCCGCCCCCACCGGCCATGAAGGTCAGCGTGGCGGCCTCGGCGCCGACCACCCCGCCGGACACGGGCGCGTCCAAGGCGCGCATCCCGGCGGCGAGGGCCCGCTCGTGAGCCGTTCGCGCGTCGATGACGTCGATGGTGGAGCAGTCGACGAAGAGGGTGCCGGGGCGGGCGGCGGTCAGGATGTCGGCGTAGAGACCGAGGACGTGGCGTCCTGCGGGGAGCATGCTGATGACCACGTCGGCGGCGGCGACGGCCTCGGTCACCGTCGCCGCGGGCTCGACGCCGCTCCCGGCGGCGGCCTCCACGGCCGCGGGGACCAGATCGTGGCCGAGCACCCGGTGGCCGGCCTTGGCCAGATTGGCGGCCATCGGGCCGCCCATGTGTCCGAGTCCGATGAACGCGACGGTACGGCTCACCAGACCACCTCCTCGGTGATGTCGGATGCCGCGGCGAGGCCGAGATCGCGCTCGCCGAGAGGGGTGAAGTAGCGCTCGACGTCCGCTTCCGTGACCTCGGCGAGGGTCGCAGGCGACCACCTGGGCCTGCGGTCCTTGTCGATGACCTGGGCGCGGATGCCCTCCACCAGGTCGGGACCGCGCAGACAGGCGCAGGAGACGCGGTACTCCTGGTCGAGCACCCGCTCCAGAGGGCCGAGCCGGCGGGCGCGGCGCAGCGCCGCCAGAGTGACCTTCAGGGCGGTGGGCGACTTGGTGAGCAGGGCGCGCGCCGCCTCCTTCGCGGCGGGGTCCTCGTGCGCGAGCAGCCGGTGCAGGAGCTGTTCGACCGTGCCGGCGGCGTAGCAGGCGTCGATCCACTGCCGCTGGGCGGCCAGTCCGGCGGGCGGGGGCGGCTGGACGTGCCGGGCGACGGCGTCCCGTACGGGAAGCGCGGCGAGGTCGTCCAGGAACGCCGGGACCGACCCGGACGGCAGGTAGTGGTCGGCCAGTCCGCACAGCAGGGCGTCGCCCGCGCCGACCGGCGCGCCGGTCAGGGCGAGGTGGGTGCCCAGTTCTCCGGGGGCGAGGGCGAGCAGATGGGTGCCGCCGACGTCGGGGACGAACCCGATGCCGGTCTCGGGCATCGCGACCCGGGACCGCTCGGTGACGACCCGGACGCTGCCGTGCGCGGAGATCCCGACGCCGCCGCCCATCACGATGCCGTCCATGACGGCGACGTACGGCTTCGGGTAGCGGGCGATCCGGGCGTTGAGCCGGTACTCGTCCCGCCAGAACGCGGCCGAGGCGGTGCCGTCGCCGTCCCGGGCGTCGTCGTGAATGGCCCGGATGTCGCCCCCGGCGCACAGGCCTCGCTCCCCCGCGCCGGTGATGACGACGGTCTCGACGGCCGGATCGTGCTCCCAGCCGGTGAGCGCCTCGTCGATGCGGAGCACCATCTCGTGGGTGAGGGAGTTGAGCGCCTCGGGGCGGTTGAGGGTGATGTGGGCGGCGTGACCGCGCGTACGGAACAGGACGTCGCTCATCCGAACGCCTCCGTCAGACCGCGGGCCACGATGACGCGCATGATCTCGTTGGTTCCTTCCAGGATCTGATGGACGCGCAGGTCACGGACGATCTTCTCGATGCCGTACTCGCTGAGGTAGCCGTAGCCGCCGTGGAGCTGGAGCGCGCGGTCGGCCACCGAGTAGCCGGTGTCGGTGGCGAACCGCTTCGCCATCGCGCACAGGTACGGCGCCTGCGGATCGCGCCTGTCGAGTGCCTGCGCGGCCTGCTGGACCAGGGCGCGGGCGGCGGCGAGTTCGGTCGCCATGTCGGCGAGGCGGAAACGCAGGGCCTGGGCGTCGAGGAGGCGCTGTCCGAACGCCTCGCGGTCGGCGAGATGGGCCAGGCTGCGGTCGAGGGCGCTGCGGGCGCCGCCCAGGGAGCAGGCGGCGATGCCGAGACGGCCGCCGTCGAGGCCGCTCATGGCGATGCGGAAGCCCTCTCCCTCGCGGCCGAGGAGCCGGCCGGCGGGCAGTCGGACGCCGTCGAGGACGACCTGCCGGGTGGGCTGGGCGTTCCAGCCCATCTTCCGCTCGTCCGGCCCGAACGCGAGGCCGGGGTCGTCCTTGTCGACGACGAACGCGGACACCCCGTGGGCGCCCTCGCCGCCGGTCCGGGCCATCACCACGTACAGCTGGGAGGCGCCGGCGCCGGAGATGAACTGCTTGACGCCGGTGAGCACCCAGCCGTTCCCGTCCCGTACGGCGCGGCTCGTCAGGGCCGCCGCGTCCGAGCCGGCGCCCGGTTCGGTCAGGCAGTAGCTCGTGAGGTCGTCCATCGCGCACAGCCGGGGCAGCCATTGCTCGCGCTGGGCCGCGTCGCCGTAGGTGTCGATCATCCAGGCGACCATGTTGTGGATGGAGAGATAGCCCGCGATGGACGGGCAGCCGGAGGCCAGGGTCTCGAAGACGAGGACGCCGTCGGAGCGGGTGAGGCCGGAGCCACCGTGCTCCTCGCGGACGTAGACGCCGCCGAGGCCGAGCCCCGCGGCCTTGCGCAGGACGTCCACGGGGAAGTGCTTGTCGCGGTCCCACTCCAGGGCGTGCGGGGCCAGGTGGTCCTGGGCGAAGTCGAGGGTGGCCTCGACGAGGGCCTGCTGTTCCTCGGTCAGAAGGGTGCTGGTCATGGCCCATCACCCCATCGTGGGCAGCGTGAAGTTCGCACCCTCGCGCAGGCCGGAGGGCCAGCGGGAGGTGACGGTCTTCGTACGGGTGCAGAAGCGGACGGCGTCCGGGCCGTGCTGGTTGAGATCACCGAAACCGGACCGTTTCCAGCCGCCGAACGTGTGATAGGCGACCGGCACCGGAATGGGCACGTTGACACCGACCATGCCGACGCCGACCCGCCGGGTGAAGTCGCGGGCGGTGTCGCCGTCGCGGGTGAAGACGGCCACGCCGTTGCCGTAGGGGTGCTCGGTGGGCAGGCGCAGGGCCTCCTCGTAGTCGGCGGCACGGACGACGCAGACGACGGGCCCGAAGATCTCCTCCTGGTAGACGCGCATCGCGGGGGTGACCCGGTCGAAGAGGGAGGCTCCGGTGAAGAAGCCGTCCTCGTGTCCGGGGAGGACGAAGTCCCGTCCGTCCACGACGAGTTCGGCGCCCTCTTCCACGCCGAGGTCGACATAGGAGCGGACGCGGTCCACGGCGTCGCGGCCGACGAGGGGCCCGAAGTCGGCCTCGGGGTCGTCGCTGCGGCCGATCCGTAGCGAACCGATGCGTTCCTTGAGCCGGGCCACGAGGGCGTCGGCGGTCTCCTCGCCCACGGGGACGGCGACCGAGATCGCCATGCAGCGTTCGCCCGCCGAGCCGTACCCGGCGCCGATCAGGGCGTCGACGGCCTGGTCCAGATCGGCGTCCGGCATGACGATCATGTGGTTCTTGGCGCCGCCGAAGCACTGGGCGCGCTTGCCGTGGGCGGCGGCGGTGGCGTAGATGTGCGCGGCGATCGGGGTGGAGCCGACGAAGCCGAGGGCGGCGACGCGCGGGTCCTCCAGCAGGGTGTCGACCGCTTCCCGGGCCCCGTTGACGACGTTGAACACGCCGGGCGGCAGACCGGCCTCCAGGAAGAGTTCCGCGAGCCGCAGCGGTACGGACGGGTCGCGTTCGGAGGGCTTGAGGACGAAGGCGTTGCCGCAGGCCAGGGCGGGCGCGGCCTGCCACAGCGGGATCATCGCGGGGAAGTTGAACGGCGTGATGCCGGCGATGACACCGAGGGGCGAGCGCAGCGAGTGGACGTCGATGCCGGTGCCCGCGTTGTCGGTGAACTCGCCCTTGAGCAGATGCGGGATGCCCGCCGCGAACTCCACGACTTCCAGGCCGCGTTGGAGGTCGCCGTGGGCGTCGGGGATCGTCTTGCCGTGCTCGGAGGACAGCAGCCGGGCCAGCGCGTCCTTCTCGCGTTCGGCCAGGTCGAGGAAGCGCAGCAGGACGCGGGCGCGGCGCTGCGGGTTCCACTCGGCCCACTCGCGCTGGGCCTCGGCCGCCACGGCGATCGCGGCCTCGGTCTCGGCCCGGCTCGCGAGGGGGACGAGGGCCTGGATCTCGCCGGTGTCCGGGCGGTACACGTCGCCGTAGGTTCCCGAGGTTCCGGGGGTGCGCTTGCCGCCGACGAAGTGGGTCAGTTCGCGCGTCTCGGCGCGTTCGGTGGTGCGGACCATGGGTGCCTGCTCTCGTCAGGTGGGGTCCGGGGACGGCGCGCGGACGGGTCGCACACGGACGGGGTGGCGTGCGTGTGCGAGGGCCGCGCGGGATGCGCGAATGGCGTGGGGCCGTCAGGGCGTGACGGCGGAAACGGGCCGAACTCCTGGGCGTGCCGGCGCCGCTGGGGCGGGCCTGCCGGGATCGTGGACGCACACCGGTGCCATGCGTGTCAGCTCCATCCTCGTGGACCACACGGAACATCCCGCGGCCGGTATCCTGACTCCCGGATCAGCGCGCGCCGTCCGCCTTCCCGACTTCGAGCTCGTCAGTGGCGTCCTGCTCGACGGCGTACTCCCCGGTCACAGTGGCGGGACCGTGCCGGAATCACACCGGCTTCCCTGCACCGCGGGCCTTGTTCGCGACTATATAGTTGGACGTCCTAGTAAATCCAGGCCCTGGCGGAGCGCATTCGAGTGACACCGGGTTCGGGGGCCGTCCTCGGTTTCCCGTGCCAGTGCGAACCGCACCAGCACCTGGAACCGTGCCGCCTGCCCGGTCAGGGCCAGAAAAAGGCGACCACCCCTGGAAGGGTGGCCGCCGTCGACGAACCCTCGCTCAGCGAACCCCGACCTCGGCGAGCGCCCGCCGCTGACGCGGTGTCGGATCGGCCGGGAAGTACAGATAGCAGACGCCACCGGTCCCCGACGCGACCTGCCCCGAGGCGTTGTACCGCTTCGTCCGCAGCCAGATGGTCTCGAACTCCCGCCGCGCGTACACCCGCCGCACCGCGTCGTCGCTCGGGGAGGCGGGGTCGTTGGCGATGACGTCGCCGTCGCCGGTGAAGCCGATGACCGTCATGAGGTGGCCGGAGGTGCCGTAGCCCGCGCCGGTCAGTTCGGTCTTCAGGAAGGACTGGGAGGTGATGGCGGGGATGCCGGCGGCGATCAGGTTTTCCAGGTCGGTCAGGGAGGTGAGGCGGGTGATCACGCCCTGGAGGCCGGAGTAGGAGGCGGCGTAGGCGGCGTTGAAGGGCCAGTTGCCGCAGCCCTCGTACTGGTAGTCGTAGGTGGACCGGGCCGCGTGGCAGACCTGGGGATCGGCGTAGGCGGGGTCCACCCAGGAGAGCTGTTCGGGGGTGGGACGGGCGCCCCAGTACTCGATGATCATCTCCGAGGAGGTGGGGCTGCACCAGGCCTCGCCGCCGTTGTCGTACTGCGGGTACTGGCCCTTGTGGATCTCCTGCGAGTAGCGGGGTACGGCGAGTTCGCGGGTGAGGGCAGGGGTGGAGGCCGGGACGGTGAAGCGGTCGGGGATGTCCGAGCCCATCGCGCCGAGGCGGCGGACCGTGGGGGTGAGACGGGTGCCGGGCTTGCGGTACAGGGTCAGGCGCAGCCGGTACGACACCAGGCGCAGGCCGGTGCTCGCGTCGTCGATGGCGAAGGTGTCCGTCCACACGGAGCTCTTGCCGTCGCTCTGGTCGTCCACCGAGGTGCGCCGGATGTCCTGGTCGCCGGAGGCCCAGCGGCCCATCACGTACCAGGGGGTCGCGGTGCCGTCGGAGTAGGTGCCGTTCAGCTCCACCTGGAGCCAGGTGCCCTCGGGGGTGTGGGCGTTCCAGGAGGCGATGACCTCGGTGGCGGGCACGCCGAGCCGGTGCGCGGGCGAGGTCCAGGTGGCGTACTCCCAGGTCGCGGTGGTGCCGGTGTGCGGGTCGGTGTAGTCGGTACGGCCCGCGGGCGCGGCGATCACGATCCCGGGCCGCGATCCGGCCACGGCCCGCACGCCGTGTGCGGTGCCCCGCCGCCAGTCCGTGTACGAGGTCCAGGCGTGGTACTCGACGGGACGGCCGGGCGCCCCGCCGTGCCGTACGGCCGGAGCGGCGACGGCGGGAACGGCGGAGACGGCCCCCGCACTCACCGCGACGGCGACGGCCGCCCCGAGGACACTGCGGCGGGAGGGCTGCTGGGCTCTGCTCATGGACGCGACTACCCCCAGGGAGTCCAGGTGCGGACGGGTTCGAACGGGTTCGAACGGGTGCGGCCAGGTGTGGACCACGCACGGCTTCGCGCCCACTATGCGCCTGCGCCCCTGTCCCTGCCAGCACTTCTTCGCTTGTCGCACGAGGAACATTGGTTCAACCAATGACGCGACGCCGAGGCCGAGGCCCCTGGTCCCCACCGGCCCGAGAGCACGCCCCCCAAAAAAAGAAACCGCACATCCGCCCCGGCCCACAGCCCCCGTCACCCCCGAGGGGGCCCGGGCGCGTACGCCCGGACCCCCTCGTGCGTGGAAGCCTGCCGAACCCCCGGAGGGAACCGTCAGATCAGGTCCATCGCCGCCACCTCGTCCGGCCGGCCGTAGCTGACCGGGCCCTGGAAGCGGCGGCGGGCCGTGGTGAACCACCACACCGTGGCGATCAGGAGGACGGCCGCCAGGGCGATGGGGGCGTAGTTGAAGGAGTCGACGGTGATCGGGGACGCCTGCGGGAGCATGAAGAGGACGCTGCTCAGCAGGATCCAGGTCACGGCGAGCCAGCCGATGGGGCGGCCCCAGCGGCCCAGGTGCCAGGGGCCGGCCTGGAACTCGTCGCCGAGGCGCAGCCGGAGGAAGATCGGCACCGCGTAGGCGAGGAAGAGCCCGACGACGTTGACGCTGACGATGGCGGTGAAGGCCGTGTGGGACCACCAGCCGGGGATCACCAGCGCGAGCGAGCAGGCGACGGCGAGCCAGACGGCCTTGACGGGCGTCCGGGTGCGCGGTGAGACCGAGTGCCACCAGCGAGATCCGGGCATCGCGCCGTCGCGGGAGAAGGCGAAGATCTGCCGGGTGTTGCTGGTGAGGTTGGCGAGGCCGCAGAAGAGCATCGCGCCGATGACGATGAGCAGCATCGCCTTGGCGGTGCCGAGTCCGAGACCGTCGATGAGAATCTGGACGGGAGGCGCGTCGGAACCGGCCACCTTGGCGTAGTCGCTAATGCTGTAGACCAGTGCGAGCATCAGGATCAGGCCGGTGACGGCCGAATAGCCGATGGCGCGGGTGATCCCCTTCGGCGCGTTGACGGTGGCCTGAACCGTTTCCTCGGACATGTGGAAGCTGCCGTCGAACCCGGTGAACGTCCAGCTGGTGACGAGCAGACCCAACATGCCACCGTAAAGGCCGTTGGTGAAGCCGGTGTTGTTCTCGAAATGCGTGACGAACGACGCCGACTGATGGTGATCCGGAATCACGATGAGTGCGGTCACGATCACCACGAGTCCGATCAGCAGCCACCAGACGGAAATCCGGTTCAGCAAGGCGACGAGCTGCACGGTGTAGGTGTTGGCGAGCCCCTGGAGCACGATGATCAGGGCCGTGAGCAGCACGGTCTGATGGGTGGTGGGCTCGTACGACGTCCACTGGAGGGCGACGAACGCCTGGATGAAGGTGGCGGCCGCGTAGCCGGTGGCGGCGGTGCCGCCGATCTGACCGACGAAGTTCAGCCACCCGGTGAACCACGACCAGGCGCCCTTGTGCCGCTTGGCGAGCTTGCCCGCCGAGAAATACAGCGCACCGCTCGTCGGATAGGCCGAGGCCACCTCCGCCATCGCGGCACCGATGAACAGGACCATCACCGAGACGCCGATCCAGCCGAACACGAGAATACGGGGTCCGCCCGCATTCATACCGAATCCGAAGGAGGAGAAAATACCCGAGAGGATATTGATGATGGTGAAGGAGATCGCGAAATTGTCGAACGCCTTGAATCGGCGGGTCAGTTTCCGCGGATAACCCATCGCATGAAGCGTCGCGTCGTCGTCGAGGACGACCGGTTCCTCGTCCGCCCGGGACTTCTCCCGGGGCGTCGATATCCGTTCCGACACAGATCGGCCTTTCTGTTGTGGGGACAGAGCGGGTTGCGGGTTTCAGGCGGGTCCGGGGACGGGCAGCCCGCACGCGCGCCGGGCCCGGGAGAGCTGCTCGGCGGGGTCGCCGAAGGCACTCCAGGGCATGCGCGAGGCGTACGGACCCATCGCCGCGAAGACCGCCCGGGCCTCGAACTCGCACTGGGCCATGACCAGTGCGTGCGCGAGGTAGGCCAGGTCGAGCACGGGGGTGAAGCGGTAACCGGCCACCGTGGGCAGCCAGTTGCGGTACGCGGCCAGGGTGGTGGAGCGCCACTGGGGCTGCTCCCAGACCCGGTCCGCGAGGAGCTGGGTGGGGTTGTAGCTCTCCACCAGGGCCACCAGGGGCAGCAGCCTGAGGGCGGAGTCGGCGGGCGCGCGCTGGCTGAGGAAGGCGGCCACGTCCCAGGCCGCGTTCACCGAGCCGCCGTGGCGCGTGAAGAAGAAGGACAGGAAGCGGTGGTGGCCCTCGCGGTTCCAGGGGTCGAGGGAGAGCACGTGGGAGAACAGCCGCCAGGGGCCGGGCGGCGAGGTCAGCAGGCCCTGCGGGGCGGGGTCGCGCAGCCGGTGCAGCCGGGCCATGGTGAGCTTGGCGACCCAGGGCGTGGGGTCGTCGGGGGCGAGGGCCGCGGCCCGGTCGCAGGCCGTGAGGGCGATCCGCTCCAGCGTCTCGGCGCGTTCGTCGCGCGCGTCGGCGGCCCGCATCGCGCGCTGTACGGCGACCCGGGCCCACATCAGCGTGGACTCGGGCGTGGCCTCCTCGGCGAGCCACTGCTCGACCAGGTCGGTGCCGGCCGCCTCGGAGGCGAGCACCAGCGAGCGGTGGGCACGCAGGCCGAAGTCGGAACGCGTCTCGGCCAGGGCCTCCTGGGCATAGCGATAACGCCCGGCGCGCACATCGACGCAAACACTCGCCAGGACACGGTCGTCGGCCGCCGGATGCCATACATAGTGCCCTTCGAATAACTCCGCGGCCATGCTCTCCTGTCCGTCCGCATACGGCGCATCACAAGTTGCGCAGGACGCACCTTACTCAGCCGCCGCCGCACCGGGAACGCCTAAATTCACAAATCGGTCGGCGGAATCGGAACGTAATATCCGCTCATTGACCGGAAGTCAGCCAGTGGTTCAAGGGGTGACGTTTCGACGCCCCGGAGGGTGCCCGCACCGGCCGCTACTAGACTGTTTCCGGAGAACTCCCCCACACCGCCACACCTCGGGAATCGCCATTCAGCACCTCGCCGCCCGGCTGCGCGCCCTCCCCCCGTCGCTGGGCCAGGTCCGGCTGGTGGGTGTCGACGGGCACGCCGGCTCGGGGAAGTCCACCTTCGCCGCACGCCTGGCGGGCGCGCTGGGCGGGGCGCCCGTGCTGCACCTGGACGACTTCGCGAGCCATGAGCACCTCTTCGGCTGGACCGGCCGCTTCACCGAGCAGGTGATCACTCCGCTGGCGCACGGCGGGAGCGCGCGCTGCACGCCCTACGACTGGAATCTGCGCGCCTTCGGGCCGCCCCGCCCGCTGCCGTCCGCGCCGGTGGTCCTGGTGGAGGGGGTCGGCGCGGGGCGCCGGGAGCTGCGCCCGCATCTGGCGCTGCTGCTGTGGATGGAGCTGCCCGCCGCGCAGGCGTGGGCGCGCGGGCGGCGGCGGGACGGGGAGGCGCAGCGGGAGTTCTGGGACGGCTGGACGGCGGCGGAGCGCACGCACTTCGCGGACGACCCCTCGCGCCCCCGTGCGGATCTTCTGGTGCGCCAGGTGCCCGAGGGGTACGAGGTGCTGCCGGGGCCCGCGATGACCGATGGACCGGACCAAGATGTCACTCACCGTGAGGGACCATCGGCGGTGTGGTGAACTTGTGAAGAGGAGGGGCGATCGACTTTCACGAGCGCCCCAACTCCGCTTGACCGAGGGCCCGTACAGGTCTTACGTTCTCAATGTGCGGCTCTCCGGAGTCGCCCCGCAGACACGAAGCCCCCGGTTGTTCCCCCGTGACCGGGGGCTTCGTTCTGCCCGGACACCGTTTCCGTGCCCCTTTTGCGGCCCCGGATTCTCACTCTCGGTCACCGCGCGGTGTGCGCCCCGTATGCCCCCACCTCGCAGAACGACCCCTGTCGCACCCTTCGGCACCTGGTCGTCCCGCGGGTACGATGCCCTCGGTGCGACCTTCGAGCCGCTGCCTCGCGCACCGGTAACTCCGTTCCGCGGCACAGCGGTTCGACCGCGGCGACCGCCGGGCGCCTGCCCGGCGGTGACCATTGGGGGGCACGGTTCATGGGGGGATGATGGACTTCGGCACGCGGGGCTCCGAGGCCCCGGCCGACCTCGCCTGGACGCGGGGCGTGGACGCCTACACGATGGGCGCCTACCCGCAGGCGGAGGAGGAGTTCCGCGCCGCGGTGCGGATGGACCCGGGGATGGCCGACGCCTGGCTCGGGCTGCACGCGCTGCGCGTGGACACGACGACCGCGCTGCTGCGGATGTTCCGGCACCGCGACCGCTTCGGGGAACAGCGCGCCCGGCACCGCCGCGCCCTCAACTCCTGGTACTGGCTGGGCTGGTGGGTGCAGCCGGTACTGGAGAGCCCGCGCGATCTGCTGCTCGCGCACGCCTCGCACTGGCTGGACGGCCGCCATGTGCCGGAGCTGGACCGGGCCCTGGCCGGACTGCCGCCGGTGGACACCGATCCGCAGGTCCGCTTCCTGCACGCGTGCCGCTCCTATCTGGTCAAGGACTGGGACCAGCTGACGCGGCACACCGATCCGCTGCTCGACGACTCCCTGCTCGGCATCGAGGCCGGGCTGTTCGGCGGCATGGCCCGGGTGCGCCTGGAGATGTACGGGCAGGCCGAGCCGCTGCTCTCGGCGGCCCTGATGCGCTGCCGCAGCGAGCAGCCCCAGCGCAAGGAACTGCGCTACTGGCTGGCCCGCGCGCACGAGGGCACGGGCCGCAGCGCCGCCGCCCTGCCGCTGTACCGGGCGGTGCACCGGGTGGACCCGGCCTTCATGGACACCTCGGCCCGGCTCGCGGCCATCGCCGAGGGCGACGGGTACGACGACCCGGGCGACTTCGCCGCGATCACCCTGGCCGGCGCCGGACAGGACGCCATGGACGGCCCGGACACCCTCGATCCGCTCTTCGGCACCGAGGGCCGCGATCTGCGCCTGTCCGAACCCGACCTGCCGACCGGCCCGCTGCCCTCCGTGCCCGACCGCGCGGTGCGCGTGAAGAGCGGTACGTCCACGTCCGCGCCGCTGCCCGCGGGCCCCACCGACCCGGCCCTGCTGGAGGAGGCGCTGACCGAGCTGGAGCGCATGGTCGGGCTCGAACCGGTCAAGCGCCAGGTGAAGGCGCTCTCCGCGCAGCTGAACATGGCACGGCTGCGGGCGGGACAGGGTCTCCCGGTGCAGCCGCCGAAACGACACTTCGTCTTCTCGGGCCCCTCGGGCACCGGCAAGACCACCGTCGCCCGCATCCTGGGCCGGGTCTTCTACGCCCTCGGTCTGCTCGGCGGCGACCATCTGGTGGAGGCCCAGCGCGCCGACCTGGTCGGCGAGTACCTGGGCCAGACGGCCGTGAAGGCCAACGAGCTGATCGACTCCGCGATCGGCGGCGTGCTGTTCGTGGACGAGGCGTACGCGCTCTCCAACTCCGGGTACGGCAAGGGCGACGCGTACGGCGACGAGGCGCTTCAGGTGCTGCTCAAGCGGGCCGAGGACAACCGGGACCACCTGGTGGTGATCCTGGCCGGCTACCCGGAGGGCATGGACCGGCTGCTGGCCGCCAACCCCGGACTGTCCTCCCGCTTCACGACCCGGGTGGACTTCCCGTCGTACCGCCCCGGCGAACTCACCGAGATCGGCCGGGTGCTGGCGGCGGAGAACGGCGACCGGTGGGACGACGAGGCGGTGGAGGAGCTGCGGTCCATCGCCGGGCACGTGGTCGACCAGGGGTGGATCGACGAGCTGGGCAACGGCCGGTTCCTGCGCACGCTGTACGAGAAGAGCTGCGCCTACCGGGACCTGCGGCTCTCGGTGTACCCGGGCACGCTGTCCCGGGACGATCTCGCCACGCTGCGGCTGCCCGATCTGATGCAGGCGTACGGCGAGGTGCTGTCGGGGCGGGGGCCGCAGGACCCGTCCACGATGTGACGGGTCCCGCGGCCTGTGCCTGAGACCGGTCAGGCTGTGAGGGCCTGCTCCGGCTCACCGCTCGGCCTCGGCGCCGAGACCTCCGCGGCGGACCGCTCCGGCTCGGGGCTCTCGTCCGGCGACGGGGCCGGCTGCGGATGGGCCGGGTCGCGGACCTCGCCCACCAGCAGTTCCAGCGCGTCCTCCAGGGCGACCAGGCCGAGGACCCGCCCGGAGGCGTCGGCCACCTGGGCCAGATGGGTGGCCGCCCGGCGCATCACGGTGAGCGCGTCGTCCAGCGGGAGTTCCGCGCGCAGCGTGGCCATGGGCCGCCAGATGTGCTGGGGCACCGCGCGCCCCGAGTCCTCCAGGTCGAGTACGTCCTTGACGTGGACGTACCCCATGAAGGCGCCCTTGTCCGAGGCGGCCACCGGGAAGCGGGAGTAGCCGGTGCGCGCCGTCAGCTCCACGATCTCCGCCGGGGTCACCGAGGGCTCCACGGTGACCAGGGACTCCCGCTTGAGGAGGACGTCGGTGACCGGGCGGGAGCCCAGCTCCAGGGCGTCCTCCAGGCGCTCCTGCTCCTCGGGGTCGAGCAGTCCGGCCTGGCCGGAATCCTCCAGGAGGCGGTTGAGCTGCTCGCTGGTGACGACGGCCTCGACCTCGTCCTTGGGCTCGACGCGGAAGAGCCGCAGGATTCCCTGGGCGCAGGCGCCGAGGGCCACCGTGACCGGCCGGCAGAGCCGGGCGAAGTACACCAGGCCCGGGCCGAGCCAGATCGCGGCCTTCTCCGGGGCGGCCATGGCGAGGTTCTTCGGGACCATCTCGCCGATGACCAGGTGGAAGAAGACCACTGCGGCCAGGGCGATCGCGTAGCCCAGCGGATGGACCATGCCCTCGGGGAGGTGGACCGCCTCGAACAGCGGCTCCAGGAGATGGGCCACGGTCGGCTCGGCCACCGCGCCGAGTGTCAGGGAGCAGACGGTGATGCCGAACTGTGCCGCCGCCATCATCTGCGGCAGCCGCTCCAGACCGTGCAGGACCTGGCGGGCCCGCGCGGTGCCGAGCGGTTCGATCTGGCTGCGGCGCACGGAGACGAGCGCGAACTCGGCGCCGACGAAGAAGCCGTTGGCGAGCACGAGCAGCGCCGCGAAGAAGAGTTGCAGGACGCTCATCGCACGGTCTCCTTCACCGCGGCCACCGGGGCCGTACGGACCACGCGGACCCGCTCGGCACGGTAGTGGCGGACCTGGCGGACCGAGAGCCGCCAGCCGGGCAGTTCGGCCCGGTCACCGGGCGCGGGGATACGGCCGAGCAGGTCGGCGACCAGCCCGGCGACGGTCTCGTACGGCCCCTCGGGGGCTTCGAGGCCGATGCGCCGGAGCACATCGACCCGGCAGCCGCCGTCCACGTCCCAGGCGGGGCGGCCGTCCTCGGGCGGGGCGGCGACGAGCTCGGGCACGTCCTGGCGGTCGTGCTCGTCGCGGACCTCGCCGACGAGTTCCTCGACGATGTCCTCCAGGGTGACCACGCCCGCCGTGCCGCCGTACTCGTCGACGACGACCGCGATGGGCTGCTCGCTGCGCAGCCGGGTCAGCAGCGGCCGCACCGGCAGGGTCTCCGGGACGAGGAGCGCCTTGTGGGCGATGCGGGCGACCGGGGTGCGCAGGCGCTCGTGCGCCGGGACCGCCAGGGCGTCCTTGAGGTGGACCATGCCGACCACGTCGTCGATCTTCTCCCGGTAGACGGGGAAGCGGGACAGGCCGGTGGCCCGGGTCAGATTGACCACGTCCTCGGCGGTGGCCGAGTCCTCAAGGGCGCTGACCTTCACGCGCGGGGTCATGACGTGCTGTGCGGTCAGCTCGCCCAGGGAGAGCGTGCGCACGAACAGGTCGGCGGTGTCCTGCTCCAGGGCACCCGCCTGTGCGGAGTGCCGGGCCAGGGAGACCAGTTCGCCGGGGGTGCGGGCGGAGGCCAGCTCCTCGGCGGGCTCGACGCCGAGCGCGCGCACCAGTTTGTTCGCCACCGTGTTCAGCACGGCGATGACCGGGCGGAACAGGCGCGCGAAGCGGTGCTGCGGGCCGGCCACGAAGCGTGCCACCTGGAGCGGCTTGGAGACCGCCCAGTTCTTGGGCACGAGTTCGCCGATCACCATCTGGACCGCCGAGGCGAGCAGCATGCCGACGATGACGGCGATCCCGGAGGCGACGCCCTCGGGCACGCCGAGCGCGCCTACGGGGCCGTCCAGCAGGTCGGCCAGGGCCGGTTCGGCGAGCATGCCGACGACCAGGGAGGTGATGGTGATGCCGAGCTGGGTGCCGGAGAGCTGGAAGGACAGCTCCTTCAGCGACTCCACGACCCGGTGGGCGCGCTTGTCGCCGTCGGCGGCCGCCTTCTCGGCGTCGGGCCGCTCGACCGTGACGAGGCCGAATTCGGCCGCCACGAAGAAGCCGTTGGCCAGGATGAGCAGGAAGGCAGCCGCGAGAAGCAGCAGAGAGGTGGTCATGATGCCGCCGCCTCGGCACGCACGCGGAACGGGTCCGCGGTATGTCGGCAGGGGGCGGCGCAGGTACTACAGGACGATCCGTCCATCGCCGGAGAGGGTCACTCCTCGCATAGCAGGGAAACCTCCGTGCGCGCCGGGCGTGGCACGACGGAGGCGGAGGCGCCATGGGGACGCCTCCGCCAACAGATTAGTCAAGACAGGGGCCGGTGCGGCAGGGGCGGCGCCCCTGAACCGTCCCCGAGCGGACCCCGACCCGGCCCTGACCTCGGGCCGGACCGCCGTCGGGGCTCAGCCCCGAGAGGCCTCCGGATCGCGCGGCGCGCGCTGCTCCACCAGAGTGCGCAGGGCCCGTGCGTCGGCGATGGCCCGCTGCTTGGCGACGCCGGGCTGGATGCCGAGCGCGGCCAGGCTGGTGCCGTCGGTGAGGTTCAGGAACACCCAGGGGTCGCCCTGCCGCAGGTTGACCTGGACGATTTCCGCCCAGTCCAGCTTGCGGCTGCTCGCGATGTTGACGACGGTCACACCGGAGTCCTCGGCGACGACCTTCACCCGGGCCAGCCGGGCCAGCACCCAGAAGATGAGGGCGCCGGTGAGGACGAAGGTGAGCCGCTCCCCCGGGCCGACCTTCTCCAGGAGCAGGCCGATGCCGGAGATCACCACGAAGATCGCGACTCCGGCGGTGAGCAGGATGGCCCGGGTGTGGCCCGGCCGGAAGGTGACCGGGAGGGCGGGCGGGGTGTCGGACATCCGGGGCGTGTCCCTCACAGGCGGCAGGCGTGGATGGCGGTGGTGAGGATGGCGCGGGCGCCGATCGCGTAGAGGTCGTCCATGATGCGCTGGGCGTCCTTGGTGGGGACCATGGCGCGGACGGCGACCCAGCCCTCGTTGTGCAGCGGGGAGACCGTCGGGGACTCCAGGCCGGGCGTGAGCGCGACGGCCTTCTCCAGCTGCTCGACGCGGCAGTCGTAGTCCATCATCACGTACGTGCGGGCGACCAGGACGCCCTGGAGGCGGCGCAGGAACTGCTGGACCTTGGGCTCCTCGACGTCCGCGCCGGTGCGGCGGATGACGATGGCCTCGGAGGTCATGATCGGGTCGCCGAAGACCTCAAGGCCCGCGTTGCGCAGCGAGGTGCCGGTCTCCACGACGTCCGCGATGACCTCGGCGACACCGAGCTCGATGGCGGTCTCCACGGCGCCGTCGAGGTGCACGACGGAGGCGTCCACGCCGCGCTCGGCGAGGTGGCCCGCGACGATGCCCTCGTAGGAGGTGGCGACGGTGCGGTCCTTCAGCTCCTCCACGCCCGTGGCGGTGCCGGGCTTGGCGGCGAAGCGGAAGGTGGAGCGGGCGAAGCCGAGCGGCAGGATCTCCTCGGCGCCGGCGCCGGAGTCGATCAGCAGGTCGCGTCCGGTGATGCCGATGTCGAGGCGGCCGGAGGAGACGTAGAGCGCGATGTCGCGGGGGCGGAGGTAGAAGAACTCGACCTCGTTCACCGGGTCGACGACGCGCAGTTCCTTGGACTCGCGGCGCTGCCGGTAGCCGGCCTCATGCAGCATCTCCCCCGCAGGTCCGGACAGGGAACCCTTGTTGGGGAGAGCGATGCGCAGCATGAGGTTTCGGCTTCCTTCGTGTGACGTGGGGTGGTGCGGTGGAACGGGCGGAACGGTGGAGTCGCGCAGGGCGGTTCAGAGATGGGCGTAGACGTCGTCCAGGGAGATGCCGCGGGCGACCATCATCACCTGGACGTGGTACAGCAGCTGGGAGATCTCCTCGGCGGCCGCTTCCTTGCCCTCGTACTCCGCGGCCATCCAGACCTCGGCGGCCTCTTCGACGACCTTCTTGCCGATGGCATGGACGCCCTTGCCGACCAGTTCCGCGGTGCGGGAGGTGGCGGGGTCGCCGGTGGCTGCCTTGTGCTGGAGCTCGGTGAAGAGCTCCTCGAACGTCTTCTTGGACATGGTGGTCTCCACCCTACGCGCTCCGGGGGTGCCTCAGTGCCAGGGTTCGGACACCGAGCGCAGCGTGGCCGCGGTCGCGACGGCGGCGGTGACCGCCTCGTGGCCCTTGTCCTCGCTGGAGCCCTCGATGCCGGCCCGGTCCAGGGCCTGCTCCTCGTTGTCGCAGGTCAGCACGCCGAAGCCGACGGGGACGCCGGTCTCCACCGAGACCTGGGTGAGGCCCTGGGCGACGCCCTGGCACACATAGTCGAAGTGGGGGGTGCCGCCCCGGATGACGACGCCGAGGGCGACGATCGCGTGGTAGCCACGGCCCGCGAGGACCTTGGCGGCCACGGGCAGTTCGAAGCTGCCGGGGACGCGGATCACCGTCGGCTCGTCGATCCCCAGCTCGTGCAGGGCGCGCGTGGCGCCGTTCAGCAGGCCGTCCATCACCTTGTCGTGCCACTGCGCCGCGATGACGGCGACCCTGAGGTCGCTCACATTGCGTACGGACAGCTCCGGTGCACCCTTGCCGCTCACGTCTCTCCTCAGTGCTCTGTCTTGCCGGTCGTGCCGTGTCTTGCCGGTCGTGCCGTGTCTTACTGGTCGCCGCAGGTGGACACGGCGGGGGTGTCCAGCCAGGGCAGGTCGTGGCCCATCCGGTCGCGCTTGGTGCGCAGATACCGGAGGTTGTGCTCACCGGCGCGGACGGGCATCGCCTCGCGGCCGGTGACCTTCAGACCGTGGCGTTCCAACGCCTCGGTCTTGTCGGGGTTGTTGGTCATCAGCCGGACACCGCGGACCCCGAGATCGGCGAGGATGCGGGCGCCCGCGCCGTAGTCCCGGGCGTCGGCGGGCAGGCCGAGTTCGAGGTTGGCGTCCAGGGTGTCGCGGCCGCGCTCCTGGAGTTCGTAGGCGCGCAGCTTGGACAGCAGTCCGATGCCGCGTCCCTCGTGGCCGCGCAGATAGACGACGGCGCCCCGGCCCTCGGCCTGGATGCGCTCCAGGGCGGCGTCGAGCTGGGGGCCGCAGTCGCAGCGCAGGGAGCCGAAGACGTCCCCGGTGAGGCATTCGGAGTGGACGCGCACCAACACGTCCTCGCCGTCGCCGAGTTCGCCGTGGACGAGGGCGACGTGCTCGACGCCGTCGGCGGCGCGGTAGCCGTAGGCGGTGAAGACGCCGTGCCGGGTGGGCAGCCGGGTCTCGGCCTCGCGGCGAACGGCGGCCTCGGCGGGGGCCGTGCCGGTCGCGGGGTCGGTGCCGGTCGGGGCGGTCGCGTTCTGCACGGGCACCGCGGCCGGGGTCTCCTGGGCGCGGCGGTACGTGATCAGGTCCGCGATGGAGATGATCGTCAGGCCGTGCTTGCGGGCGAAGGGGATCAGCTCGGGCAGCCGCAGCATCCGGCCGTCCTCGCCCGCGATCTCCACGATGGCACCGGCCGGGCGCAGTCCGGCGAGGCGGGCGAGGTCCACGGCGGCCTCGGTGTGGCCGTCGCGGACCAGGACGCCGCCCTCGCGGGCACGCAGCGGGAAGATGTGACCGGGGCGCACCAGGTCGGCGGGCTCGGCGGTGCCGCTCGCCAGGAGCTGAAGCGTGGTGGCGCGGTCGGCGGCGGAGATGCCGGTGGTCACGCCGTGCGCGGCGGAGGCGTCCACGGAGACGGTGAACGCGGTGCGCAGCGCCTCGGTGTTGTCCTCGACCATCTGCGGCAGCCGGAGCCGGTCGAGTTCGGCGCCCTCCATGGGCGCGCAGATCAGGCCCCGGCACTCGCTCATCATGAAGGCGACGATCTCGGGGGTGATCTTCTCGGCGGCGATGACGAGGTCGCCCTCGTTCTCGCGGTCCTCGTCGTCCACGACGACGATCGGGCGCCCGGCCGCGATGTCGGCGACGGCGCGCTCGACCGGGTCGAGGGTGAAGTCCTCGGCGCCGTCGGCGGCGAGGTGGTGCAGGGGCGGTGCCGAGGTCATGCCGGCGCTCCTTCCAGGACGGGCCGCGCCGCCTCGCGGGAGCGCAGCCACCAGTCGCGCATGCCCCACAGGACGAGTGCGCCGTAGATGACGTAGACGAAGCCGGAGAAGGCGTAGCCGTTGGCGAAGTTGAGGGGGACGCCGACCACGTCGACCAGGAGCCAGGCGATCCAGAACTCGGTCATGCCCTTGGCCTGGGCGTACATGGCGACGATGGTGCCGACGAAGATGTAGGCGTCCGGCCAGGGGTCCCAGGACAGGGACGGGTAGGCGGTGAAGAGCAGGGCGACGGCGACGGTGCCGGCGGCCGCGGCGGCGATCATCGCGGCGCGCTCGCGCCAGGTGGCGAAGCGGGGGGCGATGTGTCCGCCGGCGGTGCTGCCGCCCCGTCGCCACTGCCAGAAGCCGTAGAGCGCGACGGCCATGACGACCGCCTGCTTGCCCGCGCTGCCGGTGAGGTGGCCGTAGAAGGCGGCGAAGAGGATCAGGCCGGAGACGAACTGCACCGGCCAGGTCCACAGGGAGCGGCGCCAGCCGAGGGCGAGCGCGGCCAGGCCGAAGACGTTGCCCAGCATGTCGGACCAGAGGATGTGCTGGCCCAGCAGCGTGAACGCCTCGGAGTTCAGTGAGTTCACCGCGCGTCCCCCTGCCCGGCCGCGAGCAGTCGCTCCACGTACTTGGCGATGACGTCGACCTCGAGGTTGACCGGGTCGCCGGGCTGCTTGTGGCCGAGTGTGGTCAGGGCGAGGGTGGTCGGGATGAGGCTGACGGTGAAGAAGTCGGGGCCCGCCTCGACCACGGTGAGGCTGATGCCGTCCACCGTGATGGAGCCCTTCTCCACGACGTAGCGGGAGAGTTCGGCGGGCAGCGAGATCTTCACGGCCTCCCAGTGCTCGGAGGGGGTACGGGCCAGCACCTCGCCGGTGCCGTCGACGTGGCCCTGCACGATGTGGCCGCCGAGGCGGGCGCCGACCGCGGTGGGGCGCTCCAGGTTGACGCGGGAGCCCACGTCCAGCGCGCCGAGGCTGGAGCGCTTGAGCGTCTCGGCCATGACGTCGGCGGTGAACTCGTCGCCCTCGTGGTCCACGACGGTGAGACAGACCCCGTTCACGGCGATGGAGTCGCCGTGCCGCGCGCCTTCGGTGACGACGGGGCCGCGAAGCCGGAAACGGGACGCGTCGCCGAGATTCTCGACGGCGGTGATCTCACCCAGCTCTTCGACGATTCCGGTGAACACTTCCCGGGTCCTCCTGCCTCATGGGGCACGGACTCCGGGGCTCGTCGATGACGACGGCAGGAACGGACGAGGCGCGACCGAATGCGACGCCGAGGGGACGCGTCCGCGTGCGGACAAGTCCTTCAAACGGCGGCGCGCATCGGTGATGCCCGCCCGCCGCGCACTGCCTCCCATCCGGACTTTAACCGTCGGTCCAGGAATTTCACCTGGTCAACCGGCCGCTGGAAGCGACCGGGTCGCGGACTGTAACCGCCGGTTCGGAATTTCACCGACCCCGGAGTGCGCTGCTTCTGGTACACGGCCAGTGTGCCATGCCCGACTGTCACCCATGCGGGCGAGTGGTGTGGGGTGCCTCACAGGGACGCGAGTCCGGCCGGCCGGGCGCGGAGAGGGCGCCGGTCAACCGCCTTTCCTCACAGCTGTGTTGAGCATGGTCCGGACCTATTGACCACAGTGGTCTAGTCCTCTTATGGTGCGGACGGACCCGGCGGCGGTGACGACGGCCCTTGCCCGCCGCCGGGTCACCACGACCTCCATGTCACATCCACGCGGGGCCGTCCGTCCCACTCTTGCAGGGGTGAAGCGCCCCGCAGGGGAAGTGGAGGACGGATGAGCACGATCCTGGTGACCGGCGGGACCGGCACGCTCGGGCGGCACGTCGTGGGACGGCTGCGGGAGGACGGCCACGCGGTACGGGTGCTCAGCAGGCACGCCGAGCCGTACGCCGTCGATCTGCGCACGGGCGGACCGGGCCTCGACGCGGCCCTCACGGGCGTGGACACCGTGGTGCACTGCGCGAGCAGCCCCCGGGGCGGCGACGAACAGGCCGCGGACCGGCTGATCTCCGCCGCGCGCCGCGCCGGTACGGCACACCTGGTCTACATCTCGATCGTCGGCGTGGACCGGGTGCCGCTCGGCTACTACCGCGCCAAGCTCGCGGTGGAACGCCGCATCGAGGACTCGGGCCTCGGCTGGACGGTGCTGCGCACGACCCAGTTCCACGACCTGGTGGCCACGGCACTCCGCGCCCTCACCGCGCCTCCCCTCGCCCTGCTCCCGGCCGGGCTCTCCGACCAGCCGGTGGAGGTGACCGAAGTGGCCTCCCGCCTGGCCGAGTCGGCCTCCTCCGCACCGGCGGGGCGGGTACCCGACATGGGCGGCCCCGAGGTACGGACCCTGCGCTCCCTGGCCGACGCCTACCTCCACGCCACCGGCCGGCGCCGGGCCCTCGCGGAAGTACCCCTGGCCGGCCGGACCTACCGGGCGTTCCGCGCGGGCGGACATCTGACGCCGGAGAGGGCGGTGGGGAAGGTGACGTTCGAGGAGTATCTGGCGACGGGGCGGGGCGGGGGCCGGTAGGGGGTGGGTACGGGCGGCGGCCGGAGCGGCTGGGGATACGGTCGGGGGCTGACGCGGAGGCCGGGAGCGGCCGGGGGTACGACCGCGAGCCGACGCGGACGCCGGGAGCAGCCCGGGATACGACCGGGAACCGACGCGAAGGCCAGGCGCTGGGAGTTAGGGCGCGGCCCGGTGGCCCGGCGGGGTGAACAGCTCGTCCTGCGCCCGGTCGCGGGCGGTCAGCAGGGCCCCGCGCAGTACGGCCCCGCCGCCGAGTTCGCTCGCCCGTACCTCGGTGGCCAGCGGCGACATCCTCCGCAGCCGCTCCGCCACCCGTCCGGCCAGCTCCGTTCCCCCGGCCTGCCCGACCTCACCTCCGAGGACGACACACCCGGGGTCGAGCAGGGCGGCCACGGAGGCGGCGCCTATGGCGACACGGTCGGCGAGGGCATCCAGGAAGCGGGCGGCGTTTCCGGGGTCGACGGCGGGGGTGCGGGGGCCGGCGGCCGGGACGTGGGAGTCGACGGCGGGGGCGCTGGAACCGGCCACGGGGATACCGGAGCCCACTGCGGAGGGGCGGGAGCCGACCGCAGGGGTGCCGCAGGCGTCTGCCGGGGTGCGGGAACCGGCCACGGGGACACCGGAGGCCGCCGCAGGGGTGCCGGAGCCGACGGCCGGAGTACCGGAACCAGCCACGGGAACACCGGAA